>JBBQUP010000008.1:0-58103 GCA_038212305.1 Bacteroidales bacterium | reverse complement strand
TTTGGAATCTAGCACTTTCGTCAGCAACTACCGTATTGCTGCTTCTTCAATTCTTTAGAAATAAATAAGTAATATGAGCCAACCGTTTTCTTACGATCAATTATCGCAACCCGATGGAGCTGATTTTAAAAAATCATTGGGAGGAATGATGACTCGATGGTATGTATTTGTCATAGCCATTTTAACCACTAGCCTATTTGCTTTATTCATTAATCAATGCTCAACACCAACTTATAATGGCACAGCCACCATTTTAATTAAAAGCGATAGCAATCAACCCATTGGTGCTGAAGGATTATTTCAAAACTTTACATTCAATCCACGAAATTCTATTCAAAACGAAATTGGAATATTAAAATCACACCAGCTAGCTAATCGAACGATTCAAGCTTTGCCACTAAAAGTTATTTACTATAAAAACGACAGATGGATATCAGAATCGTTCAATACTCAACTTTATAAAACAGCCCCATTTACCGTAACTATTGACACGATTATACCCCAATTAGTTGAAGAACGTTTTAACATTACCATTCTTGACCGCAAGAAATTTAAACTTTCAATAAATAAAGACCTTAAGACTAGAACGATTAATCACAGTGCTGAATATTTTTTCGATGAAAAAGTTAAAACTGCTGACTTTTCCTTCACAGTGCATTTAAACGGCAAGTATAATTCAGCTCTTTTCGACCCCATTGCTAATTTAAAAGACAAAGACTACCAGTTTAAAGCAAACGATATGAATTTGCTTAACTCGCAATTAGTAGAAGATTTAAAAGTTGATATTTTTTATAAGGATGCTAGTATTTTAGAGGTAAAACTTAAAGGGAACGATCCTTTGTTTATAAGCGATTACTTAAACAACTTATTACAATCATACTTAAACATGGGTTTGGAGCAAAAAAACCGCATAGCTACTAGTACCATTGACTTTATTGATGAGCAAATATCAGGTGTATCAGATTCGCTACAAGCTGTAGAGTCCAACTTTCAAAAATTCCGATCGTCCAATAAAGTCATAAACATTAGTACAGAGGGTAATTTTACCATGCAGAAAATGGAATCGCTATTGACTCAAAAAGGAGAATTGCAACGAGCCATAAAGTACTACGATTATCTGTTCGAATACATCAATGTAAAAGATGATTTTAAAGATATTATTGCCCCATCAACAATGGGTATTCAGGATGCAATGCTTAATACCCTTGTGAAAAACCTGAGTGAACTTTATTCTAAGCGATCAATTTTGCTTTTAAGTGCGAGAGAAAAAAGTCCCCAAATCATCCAAATCAATATCGAAATAGATAACACTCGAAATGCTTTGGTTGAGAACATGCGGAATATTATCAAATCGAGCCAAATCTCTATTGAAGAATTAGACCGGCAGATTGCAATTGTTGATGTTGAAATAAAAAAATTGCCAAAAACAGAGCGCGAATACATCACCATTCAAAGGAATTTCACGTTAAACGACAATATCTACACCTTTTTATTACAAAAAAGATCCGAGGCGGGAATTGCTCTTGCATCCAATGTGTCAGATCATAAAATTCTGGATAAATCGCAAGTCGATAATACGCTATTAGTCAGCCCAAATAAACTACAAAACTATATTATTGGAATTGTACTTGGGATATTATTTGCCTTGATTTACATTTTCTTAACTGATTTTTTCAACACAAAAATCACCGACTTAAACCATTTCGAAAGTCATTTAAAAGCGCCATTATTAGCGCACATTGGGCATACTCGAAACCAAGATAGCCTATTTGTATACAACAACCCTCGTTCATCCGTTTCTGAATCATTCAGAGCGCTTCGAACCAATTTGCAATTTGTATTACCCAACGAACAATCATCACCGCAAATTTTAATGGTTACATCAAGTAAGAGCGGTGAAGGGAAAACTTTTTGCGCATCGAATTTAGCGACTATTATTGCCCTATCGGATAAAAAAACATTGGTTGTTGGGCTTGATTTAAGAAAACCAACCACTCATAATCAATTTAACACCAGTAACGATAAAGGGTTGAGCAATTATTTAATTAACAATGCCACTTTAGCTCAAATAACTCACCGCACCGAAGTTGATAACCTTTTCATAATTCCTTCGGGGCCAATTCCCCCTAACCCGGCAGAGCTATTGGAAACAAAAAGGATGACCGAATTTGTTGAGGCAATTAAAGAAATATACGAATTCATCATTTTTGATACACCACCAATTGCATTGGTATCTGATGCTTTAATTTTAAATAAATACATTGATGCCACCCTATTTGTTGTGCGTCACGATTACACCGAAAAAAACGCTTTGAAATTCATTAACTCGATACAAGAGCAGAAAAAAATTACCAAATTAAATGTGGTTATAAACGACGTAAAATTCTCGAAGTTTAGCAACAATTCCTATGGTTATGGATATGGAATTTCGAATGATGGGTCGGGATATTACAGCGACTAAAGTTTTTTTGCTACATGAAAAGTGGCGGATTTACAGGTTGATTTCCTGCTTTATTTAGCGATAGTTTGCGCGCGAGTATAAAACCCGCCTTAAACTGCCGCTGCCAGATGTTTCTTATTGCCATTATTGTGTACTGGCTTTATTTCTCTTCAGTCTTTATATCATACCAATCTATCTTTCTTGACAAATACATTATAATAGCCAAAACTATAAATAAACCTATACTACCCATAAGTAATGCATAGTCCTCCATCTGAATTATTGAATAAATAAATAGATACAACAATGTAAGAATTAGTCCTATTATCAATGTCAGTTTTTTGTTGCTAAAAATGCTTCGAGCATAAAAGGTTATTAACCCTATAATTGAAATGCTAGAAATCAGATAACTAAAATTAAATGCAATATGCTCTGACAATGCTATTAATAGAGTATAAAACACACACAATGCTAAACCAACAATAATATATTGAATAGGATGAATTCTCACTTTATTTAAAATTTGAACAAAAAAGAAGATCAAAAATGTTAATGTTATAAACATTACTGCATATTTAGCTGAGCGCAAACTTTTCTGATATTCATCTACTGGCACAATTAAATTTACACCAAATGAGGATTCATCTATATCATGAATAGAACTTCTAAAACTCTGAGGAAATGAACGGTTTAAATGTAAAACTTCCCATGTTGCTGAAAACCCATCATTATTAATTACTCTGTTATCAGGAAGAAATGCTCCAATAAAACTAGGACTTTTCCATGTAGAATTAATATCGACTGTTGTTAATTTTCCAAGTGGAATAAAATTCAAACTGGTACTTCCATTGAAATTTATATCTAAAGAGTATTCATGTTTTATCTTTATTGAGCCCTCTTTTACAATAGGCAGTTTTGTGCTTATTCCATTGTTTATAACATCGTTAGTTGCTAAACCTGGGTTGAAATAAAACTGTTGATTATCCCATTTGATAGAAATATTTTTTTGAATACTTCTTAAATCAGATAAGCCTAAAGATATAAATGCATCTTCCCAAATAATATTATCTTCTTTAATCTTCCAATCATCAAAGTTTGGAGTTGAAAAATCTCCATAAATTTTAATCTTTGAATTATATACAATTACCTCATAGATACCTCTATATCTAATTTCAGGTGAAACATCTCCTTTAATATTTAAATTGTCGGGCAAGAAATGTGCATATTCTATTGTTTCAACAACTTTATATTTATCTGATTTTTCACCTTCGTAAACTTTTGTAAAAGTCTTATATGGCACCGTAAGAATAAGTCCTTTAATAGTTTGTTGCTCTCCCCATTTCGAACTAACTTCTCTACTAGCATCATTCTGTCTATTTTCTCGCTCTCTAATTAAATCCTTAACCATAGATACGGGAATAAGCAACAATAGAATTAATATCCCAATTGTAATAAGCTTAATTGCTATCGAGCTTTTCATCCAAATATTAGCTCTCTCGAAAAATGAAAGTTTATTTGCTGTCATATATTAATTTTTTGTTACAGCTAAATTGAATTTATCATTACAAACATATCACTTTTAATGGCTTTTCTTCTCTGTTTTATAATGATATTTTAAAAAGCTATTAAGTATTCGATCGGCTATTGGATCTTAGGATCATAGGGTCTTATTATCGTTTTCGTGGCTTTTGGGTAATTGTGCATATAAATCAATGGTTTTAAGACTGCCTTATTCAACTGAATGTAGCTTATTTCTGTTTACGATTCTAATAAATTGGTGAATACTTGTCAGGATAAGCATCTGACATAAGGGCATAGATGGCTTCAAAGACATCTTCGGCACTTGGATTACTAAAATAATCACCATCGGTACCATAAGCAGGACGATGATTTTTAGCCGAAACGGTTACTGGATTTGAATCTAAATAATAGAATGCCTTCTGACCTTCAACAACTTGCTGCATCATATAAGCAGTAGCACCACCCGGCACATCTTCATCAAAAAACACAACGCGGCCTGTTTTTTTAATTGATTCGGTTATTATATGATGAATATCGAAGGGTAACAACGTTTGCACATCCACAATTTCAACCGAAATACCAATCTCAGCCAACTGCTCAACGGCCTCTAACCCAATTCGAACACATGGACCATAAGTGACCAAGGTGACATGGTCGCCACTACGAATAATCTCGGGACATCCCAGCGGAATTTTATATTCACCAATATTTGCTGGACGTTTTTCACGAACACGATAGCCATTTAATGGTTCAATTATTAAACCGGGATCAGTACCTTCGAGCAGTGTATTGTAAAAGCCTGCAGCACGAGTCATATCGCGAGGCACACAAACATACACGCCACGTATAGCACTAATAACCATACTCATAGGTGAGCCAGAGTGCCAAATCCCCTCCAACCTATGGCCACGAGTAGATATGATCAAGGGAGCCATTTGACCATTTTTGGTTCGATAACGAGTAGTAGCTAAATCGTCGCTGATGGTTTGCAAAGCATACAACAAATAATCGAAATATTGGATTTCAGCAATTGGCCTTAATCCGCGCAAGGCTAAACCAATACCCATACCAATAATGGTTGTTTCGTGAATACCGGTATCTCTCACGCGCCATTCGCCATATTTTTTCTGCAACCCTTCGAGCGTTTGATTAACGCCTCCTAATTGCCCCGAATCTTCACCGAAAATCAATACTTTAGGATTGTTACCTAAAAGAAAATCGAAATTATCACGAATAATTTCACGACCAGGAACCATTGGCGAGTCAGCGTTATATATAGGTGCGACGCTTGCCACATTTAAGGCCGATTTAGGACTTTCGCTATATAAATGAGCCGAATATAGCTCATGCGTCATTTCGTAATAATTACGCACCCATAACTTCAATTCTTCTTTCAATCCACCAAGCTTATTGCACGACGAACACATGTGACGAAGAATTTTCCGAGCGGTGCTTAAAACATCTTTACGTGATATTGAAATAACTGAATTCAACTGATCGACATACTCCGAAATTTTTGATTGATTGTGAATATCACAAACGCATGATTTAAGGTTTATAATACTTAACAGCTCATTTTTTTCCTTTTCTATCTGATCGTAAAAATCGAAATAAGCTTCCTTTTGAGCCAATTTAACTTCATGAAAAGCTTCATCCTCTAATCCATCCAATACGTTATGGGTTGATAATCCCGATTCTATTATCCATTTTCGCATTTGAACAATGCAATCGATTTGCTTTTCCCATTCTAATCGTTCCGACGACTTGTAACGCTCGTGCGATCCAGAGGTACTATGTCCTAGAGGCTGTGTTAGTTCATCAACATGAAATAATATGGGTAGATGTTGGGTTCTACAGAGTTCAATACCTTGCTCGTACATTTGACAAAGACCGGGATAATCCCACCCTTTTGCAGTATATATTTTAATGCCATTAACATCTCTCGCACCTTTTTCGAATCCTTTTAGTGCTTTAGAAATATTTTCGTGTACTGTTTGCAGTTTTTTAGGCACCGAAATTCCATAACCATCATCCCAAACCGATACAGCCATAGGAATTTGCATAACGGCAGCTGCATTCATTGTTTCAAAAAAATGACCTTCAGAGGTACTTGCATCGCCAATGGTTGCAAAAGCCACTTCGTTACCCGAATGGCTAAATTGTGTTAGATTTTTTAATTCAGGATTATTACGAAAACACTTTGAAGCCATAGCTAAACCAACCAACCTAGGCATTTGCCCTGCAGTTGGAGATATATCAGAAGAGGAACATTTCATTTCTGATAAAGGCTTACAATTATCGTTACTATCTATAAGTCGAGTTCCAAAATGATTATTAAATGATCGACCACCATTATCTGGATTCAATTCAGTATCTGTCTCGCCATATAATAACGCAAAGAATATTTTTGGTGTAATCATTCCGGCAGCTAAAACAAATGTTTGATCGCGGTAATACCCCGATCTCCAATCACCGTCTTTAAATTGTTTAGCCAATGCAATCTGAGCCACCTCTTTACCATCACCAAAAATGCCAAACTTTGCTTTACCACTTAGCACCTCTTTACGTCCAATCAGGCTCATTTGGCGCGATACATTTGCTAATTTATAGTCACCTAAAACCTGATTTTTAAATTGCTCAAAATAAAGTTCCGATTCTGAAGATTTACTCATGGTATAAATTAAAGATTTACACAAAAATAAAAATATTTTAGTTCTATGGTGATGATAAATCCATTTCAATCAAACAGTTTTGTTTTTCGTTTGTTGAATTATTAAATCTATTTTTACAAAAAAAATGCTCATGCTACAAATCATATTACTGTCAATCGCTATTATGGCAATAGTCATGGCTATGCTTGCAACTCAAATTCTACTCAAAAAAGGAGGCAAATTCCCTAATACCCATATTGGTGGTAATAAAGAAATGGCTAAAAGAGGAATTTTTTGTGCTACAACACAAGATAAAATGGAACAAAAATCAGGTTTGAAAATAAAACATTTGAATATCGATAGTTTTGAAGACTCGCAAATCAGAAGCTGCTAACAAATTACAACTTCTTAAAAAAAACCTTGAAATTTCTATTAAATTAATTTCGGATTTTAATATCTTTTATTATCTTTATTTACTTTTATATCAAAAATACAAGAGAAAGGGTGCTCAAGTTTAATATTTGATACTAAAAGATACTAGTTTTTTTGGGTTACTAATAATTGGGGATCGGCAAACGTGTCATCCCCAATTATCATTTATAACGTTACGATTAATTAGAAATATAATCTCTAAACCCCGATGACATCCTAACCTCTAATTCCCCTTTTTCGTTCTGATAGATAAAATAAGCATCCAAGTCCTTACGCGATTTTACAAATTCATACGCAACATCAACTCCCATAACCATAAATGCAGTGGCATAAGCATCAGCATCAATCGTTTTACTAGCAATAACCGATACACTTAACAATCCGTTTTCAATAGGATAGCCTATCTTTGGACTTATGGTATGAGAATACTTCTTTCCGTTTTTATAGTAGTATTTTCGGTAATTACCCGATGTAGCCAATGACTTGCCACTAATATCAATCACTTCCTGCAACTCGCGATTGGTAGCATATGGATCTTCGATGGGTTTATCAATTCCAACCCGCCATTTATCATGCTTAGGATTAACACCATTTGTACGTATCTCCCCACCTATGTCGACTAAATAATTTTTAATCCCATTGCGATTAAACATCTCTGAAATTAAATCGCCGCAATAACCTGGCGCTATAGCATTAACATCCAATTGTGTACGACCAAATTGCTTAGTCAGGCTATCTTTCGAAAACGCAATCTTATCCATTCCAACGCCTACCAACAAACTATCGATAATTTGCTGATTAACGCTATCTTTCTTCGAGAAACCAAATCCCCAGGCATTAACCAGAGGTCCCACAGTAAGATCAAATGCTCCATTGGTTTCTTTCCATATTCGATAGCTTGTTCTAAGAATCTCATACAAATGAAAATCTACCGCACCGCCAGTTTGACTCTTATTAATTAACATGATAGTACTTGAATCGGTATAGGTTGACAAGCTCGCATTAATTGCCTTAAAAATCCGTTGAATACTATCTGATCGCAATGTATCGCTATCGTATACAATCCGATAAGTTGATCCAAAGACCAAACCTTCATCAACAATAAATTCTCTCTTTGAATTAGAGGAACAACTAACTATTAAAACAGATAATAAGAGACCTAATGCTATTTTCATATTCTATTTAATTACTTCGGTAAGTATAATCCCATGTAAAATAATAATTCAAATAAAAAAAGCCTCATAATGAGGCTTCAAATATTTAAGATCCAAAGTCGTCAAAAGCAATCATCTCATCGGGCACTCCCAAATCGTAAAGCATTTCATTAACGGCCGAATTCATCATTGGTGGACCACACAAATAATACTCAATATCCTCAGGCTCCTCATGCTTCGATAAATAATTATCGTTAATCACCTGATGGATAAAACCAACCGGTCCATCCCAGTTATCACTAGGAAGAGGCTCCGAAAGTGCTATTGTAAACTTAAAATTAGGAAAAGCGGTTTCAATAGCTTTAAACTGATCTTCGTAAAAAATCTCTTTGCGAGAACGAGCTCCATACCAAAACGTTACTCTACGACCCGTTTTGGCAGTTTGAAACAAATGAAAGATATGAGAACGCATTGGAGCCATACCAGCACCTCCTCCAATAAACATTATTTCGCGCTGAGTGTCTTTTATGAAAAACTCTCCATAAGGACCCGAAATGGTAACTTTATCACCTGGATTACGAGAGAAAATATATGAGCTACAAATACCTGAATTCACACTCATAAATTTACCAGCAACACGATCCCAAGGCGGTGTAGCGATACGAATGTTCAGCATAACAATATTCCCTTCGGCTGGATGATTGGCCATTGAGTACGCTCTAAAAGTAGCTTCCGGATTCTTCATCTTTAAATCGAACATGCCAAATTTCTCCCACTCTTCGCGATACTTCTCACCGACAACTATATCTTTAAAATCGACATTAATTTTAGGAACGTCAATCTGAATGTACCCTCCCGATTTAAAGTCAAGTATTTCGCCTTCGGGTAGTTTAACCACAAATTCTTTAATAAACGTAGCTACGTTATTATTCGACACCACTTCACAATCCCATTTTTTTATACCTAAAATTTCGTGAGAGATAAGCATCGAAATGTCTTCGCGTACTTTTACCTGACAAGCTAAACGCCAATGTTCGGCTTGCTCCTTGCGCGTAAAATAACCAGTTTCGGTAGGAAGGATTG
Organism: Bacteroidales bacterium; assembly: GCA_038212305.1. Lineage (GTDB taxonomy): Bacteria > Bacteroidota > Bacteroidia > Bacteroidales > Marinilabiliaceae > JBBQUP01. The sequence goes on along the minus strand of JBBQUP010000008.1, from coordinate 48,822 downwards.
AGCCTGCGCCATCCTGAACCTGACAACGACACATGGCGCATGTACCTCCTCCACCGCAAGCCGATGGTAGAAATATTTTACTGCCTCCCAAAGCCGAAAGTAACGTTTGTCCCGGATTAACTTCTAATTCGGCCTCACCATCGTTAATTTTTATTTTTACAACTCCCGAGGGAGTTAACTTTGTTTTAGCATACAGAAGAACTGATACCAGTATTAGCATAACCAACAAAAAGGCAACTACACTAATTTCTATTAAAGCTAAAGTACTTACACTTCCAAATAAAACCATTTTACTGATATTTTTGTCCTTTTACTTACAATTGAATTCCCATAAAACTCATAAACGCAATCCCCATTAAACCAGTAACGATAAAGGTTATTCCTAATCCGCGTAACGGAGCCGGCACATTTGAGTAGCGCAATTTTTCGCGTATCGCAGCAATTCCGACAATGGCCAACAACCATCCTATTCCTGAACCAAACCCAAAAACAGTAGCTTCAGAAAGGGTTTGATAACCACGTTCTTGCATAAATAGCGATCCTCCCAAAATAGCACAGTTTACAGCAATTAAGGGAAGGAAAATTCCCAATTGGGTATATAATGCAGGTGCAAACTTCTCTACAATCATCTCAACCAATTGAACCATTGACGCAATAACTGCTATAAATACAATAAAACTCAAGAAGCCTAAGTCAACGGTTGCTAAATCTTTACTAATCCAATCTAATGCCCCTTCGCTTAAAACATATTTGTTTAACAAATAATTTACCGGCACGGTAATTCCTAATACAAAAACAACGGCTATACCTAATCCGAAAGAAGTTTTTACAGTTTTCGATACAGCCAAATATGAACACATACCCAAGAAGTATGCGAAAATCATATTCTCAATAAATATTGACTTAATAAAAATATTTAACAGTTCCATGTCCTAAATTTTCGGGTTTAATGTTCAATTAACGATTTATTACGAGACCTCTGGACCCAAATAATAATTCCTACTGTAATCAAGGCCATTGGAGGTAAAATCATAAAACCATTATTCATATATCCTAAGTCATAAAATGCTTGAGGAAAAATATGAATTGATTCAAATCCAGGTAATGAAATGGTTCCACTTCCAAAAACTTCTCTGAAAAAAGCGACAATAATTAGAATTAAAGCATAACCAGCTCCATTACCTACTCCATCCAAAACACTCGGCCAGGGTTTATTACCCAAAGCAAACGCTTCCAAACGCCCCATTAAAATACAATTGGTAATAATTAACCCAACAAATACGGAAAGTTGTTTACTAACCTCATAAGCAAAAGCTTTTAGAATTTGATCGACAATAATTACCAAAGCAGCAACAACAACTAACTGCACAATAATTCTAATTCGTGATGGAATTGTATTTCGAAGTAAGGATATAATTAAATTCGAAAAAATAACTACAAAGGTTACGGAAATCCCCATTACGATGGCTGGCTCTAATTTAGCAGTAACTGCCAACGCCGAACAAATCCCTAAAACCTGTATGGTAATAGGATTTTGGATTCCAAGAGGAGACGTAATTAATTTTAAGTTCTTGGCAGAAAACAAAGGTTCTTTTGCTTCGCTCATAATATTTAATTTTTATTCTGTAAGAAAATTTTATAGCCACTTAAGCAGTCCTTTAACATTGCTTCTACACCTTTACTAGTAATGGTTCCGCCTGAAATAGCATTCACTTCGTGATTAGTTCCTTTTCCTGCGCCCGCTTTCATAACCATAATAGAAACAAATTTGCCATTTTCGTCAAAAAGCGTTTTGCCAATAAAAGGTTCTTGAAAAGATGGCTTGTCAATTTCAGCACCTAAACCAGGGGTTTCGCCTTTGTGACCAAATGTAGCACCGTAAATAGAGTTTTTATCTTGATTTAAAGATATATACCCCCAAATAGGCCCCCATAATCCCTTGCCTCGTAAAGGAATTATAAATTTTTTCTCTCCATTTTCCAATGAACACTCATAAACTGGATAAGATCGTGAAGCAGTATCTTTTTTCAACTCTTTTGCCATATCAATAGTAAAAGCATTGCCTTCGATTTTCTCTCCTTTGTTATTGAGTACATAAGCATTCGAACCTATGTATTTTTCATATTTTGCTTCTGCATCGTTTGCAGTGCTCTCTAAATTAACCGATTTTAAAATTTCGATTTTTTTAGCAACCTCGGCATTCTTATCCTGCATTGGCTTTAACGCTTGCGACAAATAAGCAAGAATTGAGGCTACTGCAATTACCATTACCGAAGCATATATAAATGTATAAGTATTACCTTGTTTATCCATGATACTTTTATTTAAACTTATGCTTTTATAACTGCTCGTTTCAGCCGTCGGCTAATATTTAATTGAACAACAAAATAATCAATTAAAGGAGCAAAGGTGTTCATTAATAAAATTGCCAACATAACCCCTTCAGGATAAGCTGGGTTAAATACTCGAATTAGCATTGAGAAAACCCCAATTAAAAAGCCATATATATACTTTCCAATTTCAGTACGTGAACCCGAAACAGGATCTGTTGCCATAAATACTGCTCCAAAAGCAAATCCACCTAAACATAAATGATGAAAGGCTGGAACTTGCATCGAAGCATTGGCTCCAACAGCATTAAACAATAATGCCATCAAGAATCCTCCTGTAAATACTGAAGCTATGATTTTCCAACTTCCAACACCTGTATATATTAGAATAAATGCGCCTATCAATATGGCTAAAGTTGATGTTTCGCCAATAGAGCCGGGGATAAATCCCAGAAAACTATCGAGCAACGAAAACTTATCAATATGACCTGAAATAGCTGCTGCTAAAGGGGTTGCACCTGAAAATCCATCAACAATACCCTCTCCTTTTGTTAAGCCTGATATCCAAACCAAGTCGCCAGACATTTTGGTTGGATAAGCAAAGAACAAGAAGGCACGAGCTAATAAAGCCGGATTCCAGATGTTCATGCCAGTTCCTCCAAAAACTTCTTTGCCAATTATTACAGCAAAAGCTGTAGCAACAACAACAGTCCAAAGAGGAATATCAACAGGCAAAACCAATGGTATTAAAAAGCCAGAAACCAAAAATCCTTCATTTACTTCGTGTTTCCGAATTTGAGCAAAAACAAACTCAATACCCAAACCTGTTCCGTACGATACAATAACAATCGGAAGCACTTTTATTAAACCATGTATCATGGCATCAATAAAAGTAAACGACTGGCCGATTGACAGAAAATACTGATAACCAGCATTGTAAATACCAAACAAAAAGGCTGGCATTAAAGCCAAAACCACAATCGCCATAGTTCGTTTTAAATCCATGGCATCACGAACATGCACCCCGTGCTGATTGGTTTTATCGGGAACAAAAAAGAGTGTTTCAAAAGCATCAAAAGCCGAATGAAACATCTCGAACCGCCCACCTGTTTGAACATGGGGTTTTATGTTGTCAAAAATTTTCCTTAACGCTTTCAAGATATTATTTTTTAATATTATACGATATCGCAAACTACCCTAGTTCTTGAATTAAATTATTGATGCCCTTGCGAAGAATCTGCTGAACATCGAGCTTAGAAGTACATACAAACTCACATAAAGCCAAATCCTCTTCAACAACTTCATATATTCCCAGTTGCTCCATTTTATCAATATCATCCACTAAGATGGCTTTTATCAAAAACTCAGGCAAAATATCCATTGGAAGCACTTTATCATATTCGCCACTCATAACAATTGCCCTCTCGCCTCCATGCATATTGGTATCCAAAACATACTCTTTTTTGGAGCACAACCACGTAAAAAACGATCGTGAAATACTGTATTTGCCAAAGCCCGGAGTTGCCCATCCTAGAAATTCGTGGTAATTACCTTCTGGAACAATGGTTAACTGAGTGCTGTAATATCCTAAATATCCATTGGAATCGATTTGCTCGCCCGTTAAAACATTACCGCTAATGATTCGAGGAGTTTTCGACATATCAACATCATGAAGATATGGTAGCACTGCTGAACCTATTTTAGTTCGATAATAAGCAGGTTTGCTTACCTCTGAACCAGCAACAACCATAATGCGAGTGGCATCAAATATTCCTTCTAACATTAGTTTTCCCAGAATCACCATGTCCTGTGGTTGAATTACCCAAACTATATCGCCCTTGTTTATAGGATCGATATGATGTATTTGAATACCAACATTTCCAGCAGGATGAGGGCCTCGGAATTTATGAATTTCAACTCCCTTTATTTGAGTATAAGGTTTTGATGCTGATTCGGTATTAATTCCTATATGAATTTTATTGCTGAATTTCGAAAGGGCATCCACGGCAGCTTGCAAATATTTCTCCTGACCATTCACCACAAAGTCATTATCAGGAGCTAATGGCGCAGAATCAAAGGCACTAATAAAAATAGCTTTGGGAGTAGATGTTGGATTGGCTATCAAATCAAAAGGTCTCTGACGAATAAATGGCCAAACACCACCTTGCAACATTTTCTCTTTAACCTGATCGCGTGTCATTGTTGCAATGTCTGATACACCTAAATCCTCGTAATTATTCTCTCCTTTGTTGGAGACAACTACATTTAAGATCTTTCTCCGCTCACCTCTGATAATGGATTGAATAACACCACTTACAGGACTAACAAACTTTATGTCAGGTTGATTTTTATCGTAAAACAACACCGATCCAGCCAAAACCGAGTCACCTTCTTTGACAACCATTTTAGGGTTGATTCCCTTAAAATCGGTTGGCTTGATTGAGTAATGCTCAGGGTGACCAATCTGACCGAAAATATTTTCAGCCCGTCCCTTTTGCTTAATATCAAGACCTCTTTTAATATTAATGACTTCTGCCATATTTACTATCAGATTTAAATTTCTTCGCAAAAATACATAATTTTAAAAACTAACCTATTAATAATCGCGTTCTATTAGTTCGTATTAATTAATTTTAACGATCCGAGTTTGCACAATTATTGAGATAAATCAATTGAATTTTAAATTGGCATAATTCCATTTCACAATTACCATCAACCAAAATCACTATAAAATGAATAATCACGCTACTTTAACCCCGTTTAGTTTAATTTGTTCGCTCTTTTTATGGTTATTACTGTCTTTTTTTTCAACACACCTGAGTGCCCAAATTCAACAAGAAAAAGTCAACTCACCCGTGATTAAGACAATTCAGCTTTTTAAATCAGGTTCCGAGTTATCAATTCCCATTATTAATCTAGGTAGCTCCGATATGATTGCTCTGTCATTCGATGAATTATCGCTTAATAACCAAACTTATTCTTATGCGGTTTATCACTGCTCGGCAAATTGGGAATTGTCGCGATTAATGCCCAACGAATACCTAAATGGGTTTCATATTAACCAGATAACCAATTATCAATACTCGTTTAATACAAGTACCGATTACATTCATTATTCAGTCGAATTTCCCAACAGCGACTTTTCGATTACTAAATCGGGGAATTACATCGTAAAAGTATTTAAAAATCAGGATGAGGATTCGCCCATTTTAGTAAAACGATTTTATGTATTAGAGAGTTTAGTTGGTATTGTGCCCGAAATACGTTACCCATTTCGCTCTGAGATTAGAGAAACCATGCAGCAAGTTAATTTTAAAATAACCCATCCAAATTTTAGAATCACCAACCCCATGGCTGAAATTAAAACGGTGGTTCATCAGAATTTACGCACCGATAATATTAAAGCCGATCTAAAACCTGTATTTATTCGCAACAATGAACTTATTTATGAGTTTATTAATGATAATTTATTTGAAGGAGGCAATGAATTTCGATGGATGGATATTCGTAGTACTCGTTTTTTACCAGAATACATAGCCGATGTCACCTTTCAACATCCTTTTTATCATGTGACATTAAAAACAGATATCCCTAGACAAAACACACCTTACTTTTATAGAGAAGACTCAAACGGGAAACAAATTATTTCAGTCAGAGAGTATGATCGTCCTTGGATTGAAGCAGATTACTTATTTGTACATTTTTCGCTTTACACCAAATCACCTTTTCTTGATAGTCAAGTATATTTAATAGGTGGAATAACCAATTGGAAAACAGACCTATCGAACCAAATGGTCTACGACCCTCAAAATCAATGTTACGAATTGTCGTTACTGCTTAAACAAGGGTTTTACAATTATCAATATGGAATAATAAAGAACGAGACGAATAGTTTAATGCTATCGCCCATAGAAGGGAGTTTTTCGCAAACCGAAAACGATTATACTATTTATTGCTACTACAGAGGGATGAGCGACTTTTATGATAGATTAATTGGTTTTACGACCATTAATTCGTTAACCCCAAAAACAAAAACACTTTATTAACCAGTTTTAAATGCTAATACAGCTTTAATTTTGCAGTTCGAAAAGTGGTGGATTTCGAGCTATCTCAAAACCGCTTACGAAAACCTGAAAATGTCCATTATTGCTCATTTTAGGTGAAAAGCGGTGCTTTAATAAAATGAGGGATAACGGGAATCGCGAAACAAAATCGTTATGATATTATTCATACCCTTTAGAATTTTGATTTCATAAATTTGCTTTATATGATTTAAAATAAAAAAACGACATAAAATTCGTGCTATGCCAAAAGGAATTTTCAAAGTCCCAGAACCTAAAAATGAGCCCATACTGAACTATTCACCTGGTTCGGCTGAAAGAGTGGAACTACTTGCTCAGCTTAAAAACTTAAGATCTATAGAAATGGATATACCCATGTTTATTGGGGGTGAAAAAATTTTAAGCAACAACAAGGTTCGTATCCATCCCCCTCACGAAATTAAGCACACACTGGGATATTATCATATGTCTGATGAAGCCCATGTTCATAAAGCCATTGATGCAGCTTTAACCGCTCGTGAAAAATGGTCATCATTGAGCTGGGAGCATCGCGCATCTATCTTTTTAAAAGCGGCTGATTTGCTTGCTGGTCCTTATCGTCAGCGATTAAATGCGGCTACCATGTTGTGTCAATCAAAGAATCCTTATCAGGCTGAGATAGACGCTGCTTGCGAATTAGCCGATTTCTTTCGCTACAATGTTCATTACATGACTGAAATTTACAGTCAACAACCTTCGTCATCAGCAGGAACTTGGAATAGGGTTGAATACCGACCGCTGGAAGGATTTGTTTTTGCACTAACTCCATTTAATTTTACATCTATCGCAGGTAATTTACCTTCGGCGCCTGCATTAATGGGCAATGTGGTTGTTTGGAAACCTGCTAAAACAGCAGTTTACAGTGCTTGGATAATAATGGAGCTATTCCGCGAAGCTGGCTTGCCAGATGGAGTTATTAATTTAATATACCCTTCAGGACCAGTTGCTGCAAAAATTGTGCTTGAGCATCCCGATTTTGCAGGTTTCCACTTTACTGGATCAACCGATGTTTTTAATAGCATATGGAAAACCATTGGAAATAATATCCACATCTATAAATCATATCCACGAATAGTAGGTGAGACTGGAGGTAAAGATTTTATTATTGCACACAAATCCAGCAATGCTAAACAAGTTGCCACAGCCATCACACGAGGAGCATTTGAATATCAGGGTCAGAAATGCTCTGCAGCTTCGCGAGCCTATATTCCTGCATGTCTTTGGGATGATGTTAAGAAATACGTTTTGGAAGATCTCAGAAACATTAAAATGGGCTCTCCCGAAGATTTCTCCAACTTCTTTAATGCAGTTATCGACGAAGCCTCATTCGACAAATTAGCAAAAGCCATTGACGAGGCTAAAAATCACAAAGACGCCAAAATTATTGCTGGAGGAGGCTATAACAAAACCGTGGGATATTTTATTGAGCCAACTATAATACAAACAACCAATCCTCGTTACCGAACCATGGAGGAAGAGTTATTTGGCCCAATATTAACAGTGTATGTTTACGATGACAATAAATTCGAAGAAACACTCGGAATATTAGATAAAACATCAATTTATGCATTAACAGGTGCTATTTTCGCACAGGACAGATACGTTATTGAGCAAACCACAAAAAAATTATCTCATAGCGCCGGGAATTTTTACATTAACGACAAACCAACTGGTGCGGTTGTGGGTCAACAACCATTTGGCGGAGCTAGAGGCTCGGGAACGAATGACAAGGCGGGATCGGCCATTAATCTTATGCGATGGGTTTCACCGCGTACCATTAAAGAAAATTTTGTTCCACCAACTGATTTTAAATATCCATTTTTAGGATAAAACAAACGAGCTGCCAATAAAAAAGGTGGCTCGTTTGTTTAAATCTAAATACGATTGAATTGTTTTTTAAAGATGAATGATTAGTGCTAAATTCAAAATTAGTACATTTGCGACATCAACGTTAAAGTATTATGTGGACTAGCATTTGGACAGTCATAAAACCTTTGTTTCGAAATAAATACTTTATTTCGGCTTTTGCCTTTCTGGTTTGGATAACTTTTTTTGATGATAACAATCTTATTGAAAGGGCTCGCTTAACCAAGCGGATTAATGCTTATGAAATACAAAAAGAGCATTATCAAGAAGAAATTGAGCAAAACACCCGAAAATTACAAGAACTAAAAAGCAGCACCGAAAACCTTGAGAAATTCGCAAGGGAAGAGTATTTGATGAAGAAAAAAAACGAAACCATTTTTATTATCAAGGAATAAATCCCAACCATCTTAACACCACACATGAATTACTTAAAATCTTTGAGCATCGCATACTATATTGGAATGGCTTTATTTTTAATTGGTATAATACTGCAATTAAACCATTCTGAATTTGGAATTTATTGTCTTGGCTTTGGATTAATCCCCATACTAGGAATTAGAGTGTACAATTGGTCAATATCCGAGAAAGAACGAAAAAGAGTTCACACCATATTCGTAGTCAGTGCATTGTTTTTGTTAGTTGCTGTAGTTGCCGTTTTGTTTCACAAAAACTATTGGATGCTCTTTATATTTATTGCAGCTGTGCTCGACAGCTATATTAGTTTTCGAAATCTTTTTTAACTCACCTCAAGTTTCATTGTTTCACCTTTATCCAAAAATCTATAGGCATTAAGCAATTCCTTTAACGATGGAATGATTGATAATGGATACAATTTATTAACCTCAATAAACAATTGAGTGGTTTCAACAACATCACTTTTTACAAGAAAATGCTCATGAACAAAATTGAGGTATTTAATAATTTTAAAAGCATTAAAAACCTCATAAAATCGTTTTTCAAAACTACTTAGTGTTGAGCAGTTTTTTATTATAGGCTCAATTTCGTTCCAAAAATCAGATGTCAATAAAAAACTTCGCATTCGACCCGATAACTTAAGAACAAACAACTCAAATTGCTCTCGATTCATTTCCCACAAGAGTCCTCGCTGAAAAAACAGTTCTTTTAAATCAGCAAATGCCTCAATATTATAAGTTTCGTAAGAGGTTTCGCCATTGCTAATCATTTGATTTATAGTAGCTCCTGTTCCAAAAATGACGCGGTGCGAAATACGTGGAGAAGGCATCACACGAGTTGAATTTATTTCGCCATAACCACCTAAATAAACTAATTTGTTGATTAGATAAAAATCCTCACCCGCCTGCTTCCGTGTCATTCCACCTGCTTTTGTATAGGCCGATGCCCGAAATGCCATGCTTGAACCTACAGTATGAAAAGCATATGGAAATCCAACCCATTTTAAAGCTTGGCGATAATAGCGCAAATGAAGCTCATAAAGCATAATGGACTGATACACTTCAAAAGGAAAATCGACTCCTTCTATTGGATGTTCATAATAGATAGATGCAGCATTGTTTCGCTTGTCGTCAAAAAACCGACTAACTGATTGGAAGTAATTTACATCAATAGTAGCATCGGCATCAAAGCATGCAATATTAACATCCTCAACCTGATGAATATGGCACCAAGCTACAACTTGATCCAATCCAGCCTTCCGAGCCATTCCTGCTCCTTTTTCTTTATCGCTAAAATTCAATCGGACTATTGGCAATAAACAAAAATCATTGTTATCGATTTCATTTTTTATCTCGAAGCACCATTTAAGTAATTCGGTCGACTCGTGTTGTACCTTTTCACTATCATTAATCCCACAATTGATAAGCACCACAACATTTACAGCAATTCCTATGCGATTAGCCATAATTAACGATTGAATTGCAAATGGCAACGTCTCCTTTTCGCAGTAAGCAGGTATAACAACAAATAATCCACCCACTATCGCTTGATCCATAATAGGCTCTAATTTCACACCCTGTCTGGTCAAATATTTGTTGTAAAGTGGTTTCATAGGTTTAAAATTAAGATAAAAGATAAAAGACACAAGTTAATGTGCTAATGGGTTAATGTGCTAATGGGTTAATGGGTTAATGAGACACAAGACCAACTTGAATAATAAACTTTAAACTTCAAACTCATAAATCTTGATACTTGAATCTTGATACTAAACTATTAAAATTAGTGCCCTTTTAAATACTGTTTATAAAAACACAAAAGCAGAAGCTGATATGGCTTCTGCTTTTGTGATAAGCAATTGATGCTTTATTTTTTATCCTTATTGGCTGTATAACGCTTATTTAATGCAGCAACCACCTCTTTGGTGATATCTACATCAGCAGTATAATACAATACATTATCGCCCATTGTATTACTTAAAACCATTTTGTACTTTTTGGTTAATTCAAGCTCTTTTAAATAAGCAACCAAAGTGTCTCGAAGTTGTCTATTTACTCTGTTTTGCTCTTGCATTAAATTGTTTGATAAGCGAGAGTTCAAATCCTGCAATTCGCGCTCTTTTTTAGCTAATCGCTGTTCTTCCATTTTTGCTCTCTCTAACGACAAAAATCCATTATTTTGAACTTTTCGTTGAAATTCAGTCGCATCTTGTTGAAAAACTTTAGCTTGTTCGTTAAAACTAGCCCTCGATTGCTCCTCTTTGCTTACTAACGTTTCGTTTAACTCTTTGGCAAACTCATATTCCATTAACAATGAATCAGTATTTATAAATACTACAGCTTGATTGCTTTTTGAATCATTTGTTTCTTGTGTTGAATTTGCTGGTGTAGATTTAGAACAAGAACTTTGAACTGATAAAACAAGAATAATTACTAAGGTTAGAATAACTTGGCTAATTAATTTCATTCTTTTCATATGTTTTTACTTTTTTATTCAGCTTTATTTAAAATGGAGAACAAATATAGTTTAATCAATGATATATAAAAATAGCCTTATACTTTTTTATATATCAATAACAAATATCAAAATATTTTACGTGTCTTTTTGCTGTATTTGGATCCCCCTAAAACAGAGACACCTGGTTCTGAACATGGAACAGACCCTCGGTATATGCGTTTTTTATATGTTTGATTAAATCGATAAATAAACGAAAACTCATTTGCACCATTGGAACTACCAGCTAACCCGCTCATCGACAAATCGTAACTATATGCAAAGCGCATAGAACCAAAATTAAATCCTGCAATAAAAATAAGAGCATCTCTATTGGAAAGTGCCTTTGGTGCAAGAATAGGAATACCTCTATAAACTAATCCTAACTCCATAGGATTGATGTACCAATAAACACCAGCATCCATTTGCGAAAAGCTTTGCTGAGCAAAGTAATTTAACGCAATTGTTACACTCTGTTCATCTTTATTCCGATAACCATCTCGGTATTTGTATTTATAGCCCCCAAATACAGTGGTTTTAACTGGCTTACGAGTATCAATATCGGTAAATCCAATGTTGCTTTTAATGAGATTATCGATTGTTAACCCAAACCAAAAAAAATCGCTATAAATCATTCCAGAAACTGTCGCATCAAATTTTCGAGTATTATCTGTATCTAGCGAAACAATACTTCCATTTACACCTCCAGCTCCAGATGGATTCCCAAGTTGATCGTAATAAGTTTGTTTTGAAGCATCGGTAATCCTTTCGGAATATTTGAATTGAATTCCCGGTCGTACAAAAATATTGCGCATAACTTCGAATTCATATGAATACAATAAGCCAATATTTTGATTAACAAGTTGACCTCCTCCGGCATCATCCCGTAACATTAATAATCCAACACCACTTTTATAATTTTCAAAAAAATGATCGATAGAGAACGAGAAGTTTTTATAAGTATTAGGTATTCCTGGCCATTGATCGCGGTACGACAAAGCTATTCTAGAACCATTGGTTAGTCCTGCAAACGATGGACTTAAATACAATGGTGCTGCATAACCTTGCGATAGATAAAAATCTTGTCCTAAACAGGTTTGCATTTGAAACAGACCTACTATTAGTAACAGAAAAGCTGAGCGTATAACAAAAAACTTTCTACCCATTTTACTCATTTTATCTTACTAACATAACATTACCTGCTGAACGATATTCTTTTCCGCTATTAAATTTCCCCCACGCTTTATATACATACACATCTTGTGGTGCTAATACATTATTAAATAATCCATTCCATCCTTCATCAATATTACTTGTTTCAAAAATCATCTGCCCCCAACGGTTATATATCTGCAAATGATACTCACTAACATCTCTATAAACTGGTTTAAAGGTCTCATTTCCAGAATCTGAAGCACTTACTCCTGATCCAGAAGCACCTGGACGAGGCTTAAATGCATTTGGAAAGGTAATAAATCCTTGCGCCAACGCTGTTACTGCATCATTAATTTCAATCATATCAGAACATTGATACAGATTTTTAACAGTTAATGATATATCATAAACACCCTCTTCTTGGTATTCGTGCAAAGGACTAATGACCTCTGATGTGGTTCCATCTCCAAAATTCCAAAGATAATATTTCCCATCTTTCGACAAATTATAAAACCGTACCACATCACCAGGAACGTAAATTGTTGATGGTGTAACATCGAATAGTGCTACTGGATGATCGTGAACAACTATTTTTTTAGTAAAGATAGCATCCTTTCCATCAGGTCCAGGAACCGTTAATTTAGATATATACTCACCAGGTTGTGTGTAAATATGATTAGGATTTCGAACTGCTGACGTATTGCCATTTCCAAATTCCCAAACATAGGATGTTCCACCCACACTATAGTTTGTAAACTGCACAGATAAAGGATAACAACCATTATCGGAATCGACTATAAATCCGGCTTCTGGAACAATTTTATAATGAATACTCACATCATCGTAAGCTAAGCAGCCATTCACATTCATACTCCACCTAAAAGTGTTTACGCCTTCAGTTAAATTTGTAACTACGGTATTGAAGAATGTTGCATCGGCAAATGTTCCTGTTCCACCTACAATACTCCAAACACCACTTAATTTACCAGGATTAGAGGCTCGCAAACTATAAGTTGAGGTATATGAATTTTCATCTTCACCTGCATAAGGTGCTGATTTATTGCTTACTACTTTAACTAAACTTTCGGTGGTGCAATCGCCATAAGAAATTGTCCATTTATAATAATTTTCACCAAAACCAACATTAGTCACTTTAGTATCAAATCGAGTACGATCTTCGAATGTACCTGCTCCACTAAGCACCGACCAGCTACCTGTTCCGCTGTTAGGATTATTGGCATTGAGTACAAGGTAATTATCACAAATGGTTCGTTCGCTACCTGCACCTGCTTGATCGGGAACTTTATTAAACACTGATATTAAATCAGTTGAAAAACAACTTCCGTTCTCAATTCGCCACATGAACTGATTCTCTCCAAATCCTAATCCTGAAACTTTAGTTTTTGGATTATTTAGCTCTTCGAATGTACCTTTACCTGACACCAAACCCCAATAACCAATTCCTTGATTTGGCAATGGCACATTTGCATCAAGTATCACAAAATCTTTACAATCCTGAATATCTGGCCCTGCCATGGCTTTTGTTGGCGTGCTATTACTAATATCTATTTCATCAAATAACACACACTGCCCTTGGGTAATAGTCCATCTAAACGTATTTAATCCCGGCCCGAGATTTGAAAACAGCGTTTCGAAGCTGGTTGAATTAGACACCGTGCCATAGCCAGTCACAATACTCCACAACCCTTGCCCATACTCTGGACTATCAGCTTTTAACTTACCTGAATTAGTACACACATCAAAATTGGCACCAGCATAAGGCATGGATGGGCGATTATTAACTATTAATACCTCATCTACAGAAAAGCAAGTACCATTTTGCACTGTCCATCGGAAGATATTGTCACCTTTTGATAATGCCGAAATCGTAGATTTAGAATCTGCTGGATTTGTTATAGTACCTGATCCAGTTAAAACATCCCAATGTCCTGCACCAACAGCTACTGCAGTGGCATCCAAAATGGTATTATCCAAGCAAATTTCCTGATTATTTCCAGCATACGAAATACTAGGCGAATTATTCGTAACCGTCATATCAGCAAAAGATTCACATCCCTGATTACGGATCGTCCATCTTAAATTATTAACGCCACGCGCTAAATTCGAAACAATGGTATTCGGATTGCTTATATTCGCAAACTCAGCTTGACTTGTACCACCTATTACACTCCAGAAACCTTCTCCTGGAGTAGCATTGTTTGCCGATAAAGTAGTGGTATTTGAACAAATTGGTTGATTAGGTCCTACAGCTGCAGGAATTGTATTATAAGCAATTTCAACATCATCAGAGTAAACACATCCCATGTGAGTAGCAGTCCATCTGAAAATATTTTTTCCAAATGCCAAATTCGTTACTTGAGTCGTGAAATTATTAACATTCGCAATGGTTCCCGAACCATTTAGCTGAGTCCATACTCTACTACCCGTAACTATTTCGTTAGCACTTAAAGTGATAGAATTAATACATGAAGCCACATTTGGCCCAGCATTGGGGAATGTTGGATTATTATTGGTAACAGTCACTTTCGAAACGGAAGAACAACCACCATAATCCACTGTCCACGACAACACATTATCACCTCTATCTAAGCTACGAACGGTTGTGTATGGATCAGCCAAGTTATTAAACTGCCCAGTTCCAGAGCCACCATCAATACCCCAAGTTCCAACCCCTGGGGCAGGATTATTGGCCACTAACATAGCTGTATCGGCACAATTCACCTGATCGTAACCAGCAAATGCTTCAATTAAATTGTTGTTAATTTCAACATCATCAGTGCTTATACATCCACTATTGTTAATCGTCCAACGGAAACGGTTCGCACCTTTATTAAGTCCTGTAACATTGGTAACAGCACTACCAGTACTAACAATTGTTCCAGCACCCGTTAAAAGCGTCCAAGTTCCATTGCCAGATAAAGGCACGTTTGCTGAGAGTTGCACATTAGGCACACACACAATTCGGTCGAAACCTGCAAAAGCAGTAGCGGGTTTATTATTGGTCACATCAATTGTATCGGACAAACTACAATGACTAGTACTAACCACCCAAACGAGCTTATTATTACCTTGAGCTAATTTTTTAGCCCAATTCCCCACAAAGTCGGCAGAACCTTCACCAACGCGCCATTCACCGGTTCCAAATGTTGGATTATTGGGCTTTAACTCAACGGAATCAGTACAAATTACTTCATCTAAACCCGCAATAGGAATTGTTGGAATACCATTAGTAATCAATACCGTATCAATACTTTTACATATACTATTTGAAATTTCATACTTAAATGTGCTCATTCCTTTTGCTAACCCTGTAACGTTTGAATTATGCAGATTTGCATCCACAAAAACTCCACCACCAGATATTAAGCTCCATTTTTCGGTTCCAATCGATGGGTTAACTCCTTCCATAATATGATTATCAACACAAATAATTCGATCAGGACCCGCATCGGCCTTAGTTGGTGTGCTATTAATAATAACAACGGTATCTTCAGAGGAACTTGCGGCATAATAAATAGTCCATTTCAACACATTACGACCCACACCTAAGTCATATACACGAGTTTCATTTTTAAAATCTTTATCAAACTTGCCAGAACCCTTAAATATAGTCCATTGGCCAATACCCACAGTCGGCAGGTTCCCTTTTATTTGAGCCGAATTAGAACAAGTCTCCTGATCTAATCCTGCCTCAGCAGCATCGGTTTGACCATTGGTAATTTTAACCTCATCGGAGCTACTACAACCTAAAAATTGAATTGTCCAACGGAAAAAATTATCTCCCTGCAAAAGACCACTAACCTGAGTATTTGCCGAATGGCGATTCACAAAACTACCACCTCCTGATACGATATTCCAGGTTCCTATTTCACCAGTTATACCAGAATTAGCACTTAACGTTGTGGTCGTTCCATTTAATGCTTGATCAGCCCCTGCATCTGCCGCAGTAGCAGTGTTGTTAGTAATAATAACAGTATCTCTGGAAATACAACCCTCATTGGTAACTGTCCATTCTAAACTATTGGATCCACGAGTCAATCCAACAATTTGAGGTTCATTAACCTTTGGACCAGGGATTATAACTGCGGAACCTAATCCTGGAATTGGAAACCACGCTCCTGTTTGAGGTGCCACAATTGGGTTGGCATGCAAAGTAGTAGATGGTTCGCATATTGAGGTGTCTTTACCTGCATAGGCAGAGACAAATAAACTTTTAACTGTTTGGTCGGCAGTTAATGAACAACCATTGATTGTTATTGTCCAACGAAAAACATTGGTGCCCGAATTTAAACCACGAACCACTGAGTTGGGATCGGTTGGATTCACAAACCTACCTGAACCTGAAACCACACTCCAAAATCCAGAACCAACTACGGGTGCATTTCCTACTAATCGAGCCGTATCAGCACATATTTTTATTAAGCTACCTGTTGTTGCAATTGTTGGTCGGTTTGAGGTTATCTTAACCGTATCGCTGCTTAAACAACCACTTTGATTTAATTCCCAAATAAGATAATTATTCCCTTGACCTAAGGCTGTAACTTTCGCACCAGGAAGAGCTGAGTTATTGAATACACCACTACCCCCACTTACAGCATCGAAACGCCATGAACCTGTAACACCTGCAATTAGAGGCGTACCTGCTAATGTCGCTTGATCAGTACATAGTATTTGATCGGAACCAGCTGTAACCGTTAACTGATTGTTGAGAATAGTAACAGATGTTGTTTTTGAACAACCATTTTTACTTACCGTCCAAGCAAATTTGTTATTGCCTTTACTTAATCCAGTTACATTTGTTATTGCGCTGTTTGGCGAAACAATGGTTGCAGAACCCGAAACGCGAGTCCATAAACCTATTCCTTGCAATGGTGCGGTAGCAATCAGTGTAACAGTAGTTCCACAGACTGCCGTAGGATTTAAAGTTTGAATAACAGCAGCACTTGGCTCATTGTTAGTTATTTGAACCGTTGCAAAGCTTAGGCAGCCATTTTTAGTTAATGTCCATCGCAAGGTATTAACATCCGGTGCTAAACCAGTAACTGCTGAACTAGCAGATGAT
Organism: Bacteroidales bacterium; assembly: GCA_038212305.1. GTDB lineage: Bacteria > Bacteroidota > Bacteroidia > Bacteroidales > Marinilabiliaceae > JBBQUP01. The sequence goes on along the minus strand of JBBQUP010000008.1, from coordinate 31,384 downwards.
GCAGAACCAATACTTCCGTTACCTAAATCAAATGTCCATAAACCGGTAACGCCGCTAGGAGGATTTGTACCAGCTATAGTAGTAGAGTCATTGCAAACGGTATTGCTACCAGCCGAAGCATTAACGGTTAAAATATCGTTAAATATCGAAACAGTATCTTTTACTTCGCAGCCTGCGCCCGTAACTACACTCCATTCAAACTTATTTTCGCCTTGCGATAAATTGGTTATTGGGGCAGCTTCATTGTTTATGTTGGCAATTGCCATAACTCCCGAACCACTTAATATTTTCCATGTACCTGTAAATCCTGCACCTACGGGTGTTGCTTTAAGTGTATAAATTGAGCTACAAACATGCTCGTCGTAACCAGCATTGGCTGTTGGCATAGATGTAATAATCACAGGGTAAGGAAGCGAAGCGACGCCATCGCCACACGCATTCACACCATATACTGTAACCACACCACTCATTACATCCACAAATGGATCTAAATCAACAATAATGGAAGCAGAGCCATTACCCGAAACAATATTGTAACCAGCTGGGACTAACCAATTGTAGGTCGAGGCATTTAATATAGATGAAACAGTATATACTAATCCTTTAGACCCTTGACAACTTGATGTAGGTCCTGAAACATTTCCACTTGCATTTGGCAATGGATTTACATTAATCAGTCGTTCAACAATAGTGCTTGAACCACATCCATTTTCAGCATGAACCCTAATTGTACCGGCAGTGGCATTATCAGCAATATCGACAGTTATACTATCCGATCCTGCTCCACTAACCAATGTAAATCCATTTGCAACAGGAATATCCCAAATATATGTAACAGCATATTTAACAGATGGTACATTGTAAACAACTGTTTTTTGTCCTTGACAAACCACTCCAATGCCAGCTATTGCTATAGGATTTTCGGGAAGTGGTCGAACAGTAACAAGTATAGATCCCACGGCTGTTTGATCACACCCATTGGCATCACTCACACTCACCAACTTATAAGCAGTTGTATCGATGGGAGCAACAGTCATAACATAAGGTGAAACCAATACTTGCTGAGCTTTTGTAACTCCTTTTTCGGTATAAGTAACCATCCAAGGTGCTGATCCTGTAGTAATGGTAAAAGTTAAATTGGTTGAGCTACCTTTACAAATATCTGCATTTCCACTCAACGTTGCGCCAGGCAATGGATTAACCTTAATAACGGCACTTCCAACCCCAGTGTTAGCACATGTATTTTTATCGCTTACCGATAAAACAGTAAAAGTTGATGTTCCTATAACCACAGGCGTATAAGAAATTTCATATGGAGTTGTTGATGTGGTAACCGGAAAATTTGTTATACCATCGGTATAAACAAAACTCCAAGGAGCCGAACCTGTTAAATCGACGTACATGGTGGTTGTCTCACCCAAACAAATATCTGAATTCCCTCGAATGGTAGCTGTTGGCAATGGTTTTACATTAACCGTAACCGTTCCGCTAAACACCCCTTTGTTACAAGTACCAGCTGCATTTTTGACAGCGGTAATGGTAACTATTTCCGATACAATAGGATTGTGCCTATATATATATGGTGATGAATTCACAGATATGATGCTATCTTTTAAGAAACTACCATTACTATCACGATGCTGTAGCGTAACCTGAAGTGGATTGGCTGCAATGCTCAGCCAATTGCTCACCAGTATCTTATGCTCGGCTTGCTCTATTCCAATGCAAATGATCTCGTTATCGCTCAAAACCACGCTGGCTTTGGGTTGAGTAATGGTTACTGTTTGGGTTTTAGAACAGTCGTTGGTTAAATCGAATACGCCATCACCGTTTCCATCATCAGTTACCCGAATGGTATAATCGCCACTAATTAAATTCGTATAATCGTAATTGGTAGAGGCAGTGGCATTTACTCGAACATCATAATATCCACCTGGCCCTAACACCTCCAGTTTATAATTACCAGCCAAAGGACTACCTCCAACAATGGAAGCTCGAATAGAACCCGTTGATTCTGCGTAACAGTTTACATTTTGGGTGGCAGTTGCTGACAATCCTAACGTAATTGGCTGTATTATATTGACTAACTGCGTTTTTACAATAGTATTGGCATCAGTCACCTTAATTAAATACTGACCAATAGTTAGATTGTTTATGGTTTTACTATTGGCTGACACCGACCCCAATAAACCTGATGAATTAAACCACTCAATAGTGTATGGTAGCACCCCACCAGTTACATCAACCCTAATAGTTCCATTGCTATCGCCATTACAGGGTACAATATTGGTGCTATTCACAGTTAAAACAAGCGCCCCGCCTGGTTGCCGAACAATTATGTTTGATAAGATTACAGAGCAACCATTTAAATCAGTTACAATAGCTTGATAAGTACCAGCAACTAAATTAACAGGATGAGTGATATTTGGTGCTAACCCTGCAATAGGATTTCCCAAAGTATTCACACCACTCCACACAATAATATAGGCCCCTGTACCACCAATTACATTAATTTCTATTTCACCATCAGCACCACCAAAGGCGGTTACATCAGTAATAGTTAAAACAGATGCGTTAAGTTTGAGTAAAGGTTCAGGTACATTTATGACATTGCTTAATTTCTGACAACCATTGGCATCGGTAATAGTTACTCGATAATCGCCTGCTCTTAATTTTGTTAAAACCGGAGAATCGGGCAAACTGCCCATTGGCCCCGTCCAACTGTAATTATAAAATGGTGCTCCTCCTGCATTAAAAGGAGTTCCACCTGTTACGGCAATTGTTATACCTCCTGTAAACTCATCCTTACACAAAATAGGAGTTACTGTAATTGAAGTAACAGATATTTCGTTCATCGGTCCTGGAACAATATATGTGCGTGTTTCCTGACAACCGGTAGCATCATCAACCACCACTAAGGTATATGATCCCGCTGCTCTGCCAGCTTGATCTTCGGTATTTAGCGTTACACCCGTACCTGTCCATGAATAAGTATAAGACCCAGTACCTCCTGACACAGTTATATTTATAGCACCCGTATTGTTACCAAAGCAAAGAACTGGCGTAATGATATCGGTTATTTGAATAACCGATTGGCGACCAACAGTCAAATCTATATCAAACACACAGGATCGATTATCAGTAACTTTTAAATGATAATCGCCGCTAGAAATATTGTACTGATCTTCCACGCCAAGCGTTAAACCGCCACCATTGGTAGTTGTCCAATCGTAGGTAAAAGGAGCAATTCCACCTGTAACAGTCACTTCGATGTTTCCATCGGGTATATTACCACAGGTTTGAGCTTTTGGAACTGCTGTTACATTAAGCTTAGCAATTAAGGAAGTAATTTTGGTTAACGAACAACTTTGACCGCCTGAAGCTAAATCAGTCATAGTAATCGTATAATTACCAGATATTAACCCTGTTACGTTGGTTGCATTTTGATGTGCTGGCAAAATGCCAGGCCCACCCCAAGTATAACTAAAGCTTCCAGAACCTCCGGCTTGATTAATTATTTGAATTTGCCCACCTGTGCCATTGCAAGCTGTTTGAGTGGTATCTAAATCAAAGGCCAATGCCAATGGCTCAATCATGGTAAATGATGTGGTAGCAATACAATTATTATCGTCCTTCACAACAACGCTATAGGTACCTCCCGATAAGCCGCTTTGATCTTTGGCAGTGGCAACAAAACCTGTTCCATTGCCCGACGACCATGCATAAGAATAATTGCCTGTTCCACCTATGGCGGTTAATACAATTTTTCCGTTACCCCCACCATTGCACGCTAAATGAGTTAAGGAGGCAGATATAATAATTGGTGAAGGTTGAGTTATAAGCACTGTCCTTTCGCGAATGCAAGGTACCCCAGCAAATAACTCACCTAAATCGGTAACTATTAAATGATAATTACCAACCGATAAATTACTTAAATCTTTAGTAATTGCATAAGGCAATCCATTTTTTGTCCATGCATACGTAAATGGACCAACTCCCCCTGTTTGTGCTATTGAGATGGCTCCGTTGATTGCCCCGTTACAAGCCAATTGACTAACCGTTTCAGTTAAAATCAACTCTTTGGCCAATGTTATTGATTTCGAAACGGCACAATTGTCCTCATCACGGACAACCACGGTATAAGTACCGCCAACAGTTAGTCCGGTTAAATTTTGGGTTGATAAACTTGTACTACCTGGCCCACTCCAGTTAAAGCTATAATTAAGCAAAGGCACTGTTCCTCCAGATAAACCTGTTAAATTAATACCACGCAAATAAGGTTTGCACAACTCATTAACAGTCGAGATACTATAAGTAATTAGTGGTGGCTCTATAACATCAAACGATTTTGCTTTACTACATCCTATCGAATCGGTAATAACTAAATTATAAGTTCCACCAGCCAAATTAGTTTGCTGATTTGCAGCCATAGTTGCAGGCACAATCGAAGGGCCACTCCATGAATAATCAACTGGAGTTGTAATACCTGTGAGAACAACATTGGTAATCGCTCCATCTTTACCACCTGCGCAAGTCACATTCTTAACTGTTGCATCAATGGTTGGGTTAAAACTATTGGTAACAATAAAATCTTTGCCAACATTACAAATTCGGGTAACATCAGTAACTGTCAATTTATAAGTTCCAGCCGATAAACCACCTTGAGTTAAGGTAGATCCATTTAAACCACTGCCATCTAAAGTACTCCACACATAAGTGTAATTACCCGAAGTACCAGCAATATTTACAGGTGTGATTGAACCACTATTTACACCCGAACAGGTTGTATTGCCAATAGTTCCTGTAATAACAATGTGCTTTAATTCAAACGAATAGGTGTGTTCGCAATAAGTTGGAGTGGCGTAATTATCGCGCACAGTTAAAGTATAGTCACCCTCTGGTAAGTTGGTATAATTTGCAGCATAAGTTAAACCCGATGCCACATTAACCGTTTGTGTATTGTTATACCCGGCTGAATTACTCAAAACCATATAATACTGATGATTTCCTCCACTCACATTTCCACCTTGAAGGGTGAAGTTTAAAACGCCATCATCAACGCCGCTGCACGAAATGCTGTGATTAGGCACAGTCATTAAAAATGGTGTCGGCTCATTAAGCTGTACTAATTTGTTTATGGTACAACCTTTTACGTCTGTAATTATTAAATTATAATTACCAGCTAATAAATTAGTAATATTCCAAGGTCCAGCACCAGTTTTTATATTACTCGCATCACCATAATCAATGTTGTAAGGTTGCATACCGCCCGAAACCTCAACGTATATAGCACCACTATTATCGCCATTGCATTGGGTGATATGAGTTAGTGTGGTTAAAACAGCAATTGCAACAGGCTGAGTAACCACTTTAGCAGCAGAAGTTACGGTACAACCATCGCTTGCTGATGTTGCGATAACCCGATAGGTTCCAGCACTCAATCCTGAGATAGTTGGTGTTGTATTGGGCAAATAACTTACCCATACTGCACCCACAAACTGTTCCCAATCGTAGTTATATCCATTACCTAAACCTCGACCAGATACAACAGCAGTTAACGAACCATCGGCACCACCATTACAAGTGACAGGGGTTGAAGAAACCGCAACGCTTAAAACAGCAGGCTGAGCAATATTAATCACTTGATTTTTAGTACAGCCATTGTCATCAGTCACCCAAGCAGTATAACCCCCAACACTTAATGTATTTATACTGAATGATAATCCCGTATTACCAGTATAACCAGGAATTAAATCTAATTTATACCCACCTGCACCAACTGTTCCACCAGTAGCACTAAATGTAATTGATCCATTATTACCACCATTGCACTGCACATCAGTAGATAAAGCAGTTAACACAATAGGCTGGGCAGGTTGAGTAATTACTACAGATCGTGTAATAGAAGCTCCTGTACCATTGTTATCGGTAACAGTAATATTGTAAGTACCTGCTTTACGGGTACTTAAATTATACACGGTTGGAATATTTGCAACTGTCGTATTAGCAAGAATCGTCCCATCATACAGTACAGCATTCCAATCTAATTTGTAATTAAGCACACCATTGGCTGTACTAATACTAATTGCCCCAGTGGATTCGCCAAAACACTTAATCACATCAACAAGAGAAACATTAGCATTCATGCTTAACGCTGTGCCTTCGCTTATAATGATACTGCCAGAGGTAGAACACAATTTCGAGTCGGTAATGGTATAAGTGTAAGTTCCGACACTTAATGAAGTGCGTGCAGTAATTCCAGTAAATGCACCTGCTCCATCGGCCCAAGTAATAACGTAAGGTGGCGTTCCTCCAGCAATGGCTGATAAAGTAGCCGTTCCATCGCTTCCGCCTACCACACTCACATTAGTATGTGCTGCCGTGACACTCCAAACAGATGGGGTTGATACAACATAATCGGCTGTTGCACTGCAAATACCAGTTGCATCTTTAACTAAAACGCGATAAGTTCCACCACTTAATCCAACCGGATTATCGTTATTTCCACCAACCGGATTGTTGCTTGCTGTATTTGTCCAAGTATAATTATAAGGTAAAGTTCCACCAAATACAGTTATCAAAACTGCGCCATCAGTGCCGCCAGGACAAGTAACCGGCGTGATGGTATTAGATGCTATTTGTAACAATGCAGCAGGCTCGGTGATTGATACCGAAAACTGATTGAGTTTTTCACAGTTTGTTGTATTATTCTTGACAGATACTTGATACGTTCCTGCTGTCAAGCCACTAAATGTAGCTGGCAACCAAGTTGTTCCTCCATTAATACTAAAACTTAAATTAGCACCAACTGGCAATTGCGAAACAGTAAAACTACCATCGGCACCACTAATACATGACACATTTTTATGTAAAGCCACATTTTCTGAGATAGAAAAATCAGCTGGTTGCGTTATGGTTGCCGAAACAACATTGAGGCGTTGACAAGAACTGGTAACACCCACATCCCTAACACTAAAACTGTAAACGCCTGCAATTAAGCCACTAAAAACTTTGGAGGCTTGCCAAGTTCCTCCTCCATCGCGTGAATAGTTGTAAGTACTAGTTCCACCTGATGCTAATAAAGTAACAGAGCCCATAGCTGACCCAAAGCAGGTTGGTGGAGTATTGACAGAAACAGATAAATTAAGTTGAACAGGCGCAGTTAATGGAATTGATGCCAAACCTGAATAAACACAGCTGGTTGATAATGCATCACGTACTCGAATCAAATGACCACCACTTGCTAAACCAGTAAATAAAGGAGTAGCAACCCATGCACCACCATTTCTGGAATACTGATAGGATGAAGAACCACCTGTAGCAGAAACCAATATCTCGCCATTTAAAGTGCCAAAGCAATCAGGACTTTTTCGAGATGCAGTTATTTCAGTTAATCCCAATGCTGCTGGCTGAGTAATAACTGCCTGTGCTAACATAGCATAGGAGCAGCGAGTATTTAATGCATCACGCACATAAACTGTATAGTTACTAGCTATTTTATTGGTAAAGGTATAAGTACCTGAAGTTGCAGCAGTCCATACAAGATTATCTAAAGAGTACTGATAACCCACCAATGCATCACCCGAACCTCCACTGGCTGTTATTCTAAATGCTCCAGTTGATGAACCATTACACAGTACATTCACATGGCCTGCCATGTCTTCAACCAAATTTAACGGTGCTAACTGTCCAATGGTAAAAGGCTGAGTAACAACACATCCTTTCGAGTCGGTGACAGTGACTGAATAATTGCCAGCTCCAAGCGTATTTTCAGTCAAACCTGTTCCTCCACTCGACCATAAAATGGTATAACCTGGCGAACCGCCATTAATTTGAATAGTTGCACTTCCTTCACAATATGCAGGCGCAACTCCGCATGGACAAGCAATATCTTTTATTTGTGTGACTGAGAAATTTAAAGCTACAGAAGGTTGAGTAATTGTCACCACATTGCTAGTTACGGCGCACAATTTTGCATCAGTTGCTGTAACGCGATAGCTACCAGCTATTAATCCAACTGCTGATTGGTTGGTAGAAATAGGTACAAGCGGTGCAGCCGTATTTACCCAAACATACCCGTAAGGTGTATTCCCTCCGGATGGAATAGCTGTGACCGATCCATTATTTCCACCAAAACAACTTACCTGTTGGACCACCGAAGCAGCTACATTTATTTGAGCGGGTTGCGTTATAACTATAGGTGCTAATGAAGTTGAAATACAAGTTGGATTGATCCGATCACGCACTCGTACATTATAGGTGGCAGCAGTTAATCCCGAATATGATCCTGACACCTCCCAAGTTGTTCCACCATTATTCGAATAGTCGTACTGTCCACTTAATCCGCCAGCGGTCGTGACATCAAAACTACCATTGGATACTCCAAAACAAGTCACATCTTGTTTATTTGCCAATGTCATTATCATTTGAGGTGGCTCGGTTATTACCACATCGCTAGCCAATTTTAGCTTGCATCGAGGATGTGCTTTATCGCGCACCCAAACCTTATAAGTACCGGCAGGTAAACTTGTAAATGAATAGGTATTTCCAACTGAATCGAAAAAGTTAGCTCCATCGTCCTTCGAAAACTGAAAAACTGTTGAGCCGCCAGTTGCAGAAACTGAGAACGAACCTGTTGTTCCACTAAAACAAACATTATCAACTTGTCCCGGATTTTTCACCAACGTTAATGCAGGTAAAGTTCCAATAACAACCGGCAAACTGACATAACAACCATTTTTATCGGTTACCTCAACAGTATAAGCACCTGGAGCTAAACCCATAACCATCTTAGTTGTTGCAAAAGTTACTGCCCCATTTTTCCACTCTATTTTATACCCATCGGGATAAGTAAGAGGAATAGCAAACGGAGTACCACCAGTTATATTAATTAAAGCTGATCCTTCACAATCAACCCCCGCAGTACAAGGAACACACCCAGCCGGAATTGTTGTGCCCACCAAACTAACATTCAAAGCGATAGTCGGTTCTGTAATAGGTGTAGCTATTGGCGCAGTAATGGTACAACCCAAATCGTCTTTTACGGTAACAGGATAATTGGCTGGTGCCGCCAATCCGGGGAATACATTCGACAGACTCCACGTTGCTCCCGCATCGATGGAGTAAACATAAGGAAGCGATCCTCCCGAAGCTGTAACCGTAATCTTCCCATCATCTGCACCATTACAAGAGGCATTTTGCGCCACAACAACCGGTGCCATTTTATTAATGGATACATCTACACTATTAGTCATGATGGAAGTACAACCATTGACATTTTTTGCACGTACCGTGTAATTACCAACAGATGTAACACTTGTATTAAATGTAAGTGGGATACCAGTAGCTAATTTAGTTTGAACTGCAACCGCATTGCCATTTTGCAATAACTCATACGTAACTCCGTTCTGAGTATTGTCAACTCCCAAAACTACCCCAGCCGCTCCTTCGCAATAATGACCGGCATGAGGAACCAAGATGGTTGGTGTAATATTATATTTGGTAGGACTTTCGAGTATAGATATGGTTTTTGTGCGCGCCGACACACAACTTCCTTGAGCTACAGGTGCTGTATAAGTAAACGTAATAGCATGATTACCAACCGTAACCAAAGGATCAGCAGGATTAAATATGGCAATACCGTCATTTGGATTAACATCGGTAATACCTGTTCCTGTAAAACCTCCAACACCAGTAAAAGTACCCGTTCCTACAAAACTACCTGTTAAGGTTAAAGGTGGAGCATCTTTACAATAATTTATCGGATCGGCTAAACCTCCAAAGTTTACTCCTAATGCAGGATAAACACGAACCACCTTGCTATAGGAGGAAATACATCCATTATTAGCAGTATTATTGAATTGATATGTAACGGTATAAATTCCTGGCCCTACAAGAGCCGGATTAAATATTGCTGTACCATTATTATTATCCACAACTGGACTAACATTAATTGCATTTTTTGTTGAGGTGATAGCATAAACAGCTCCTCCAATTCCAAGGTTACTGGCTTGGATGGGTATAATGGCCGAATTATCGCAATAATTGGCAGCTAAATTATCAATCCAAATATCATCAAAATTATTAACAACCAAATTTATGGTTGATGAGTTCACACAGGCTCCTGTATTTATTGTATAAGTCACAGGAATTGAGACTGATGCCATACCCGATAAAAGCGGAATGGCTGCCGCCGCCGCCGATGGATTAAACACATTACCTGAAACACCTATACCACTAAAAAATCCTCCAGCTTGTGTTGGAAGTAAAATAACATTTGTTTTACTACGGCAAAACTGAGTTAATCCTGTGGGTGTTGCGAAAGCAGGGTTGGGTAATGCCACCAAATTCACATTCCATGTGCGACTATTTGGACAGCCATTCACATCAGTAAAAGTATATTCTATTGGGTAATTACCAGCAGGTAATACGGCAGGATTAAACAAAACGGTATTGTCAGGTCCTGATACAAGTGGAGTAGCCGGAGCTAATGGATCATAAATTGTAACTGACCCTCCAGCAGGTAACCCTGAAATTAAAAAGGAAGCATCTGATTTACAATAAATTGAATTTGGAGAAACCGTTAAGGCAGTTCCAATAGTAATAGTTTGACTAGATCGTCCCACACAACCCGTCAACGGATCGGTGTAGGCAAAAGTGATGGTGTGTGTTCCATTACCTGCAAGCGATGGATTAAATGTTGCTGTTCCATTACCATGGTTAACCAACCCTGCAGCTGGCCCAGTAAAAGTAAATGTTCCTGTAACGGGAGCTCCATTGTAACGTCCATTGAGCAGTACATTAACGTTTTGATTTTGACAATAAGGAGGTATTAATCCAGTAAAACTAGTTCCATTATTGTAATCGGTTAATACTGTTGCTACCTCATCAATAAAATTCACACAGCCATTGCCATCGGTAAAGGTGTATCGCACTGAGTAACCTGTCCCAGGAATACTTCCACTGGGCGTAAATCGCATGGTGCCATTTAAATTATCTGCCCAACTGGCTCCGGGTGTGAGTATCTGAAATACCCCACTGGTACTCTGAGGCGATCCATTTAATGTAACGGCTCCCTGATCGGCACAATAATCCTGAGGTAATTGATTAATATTAACTACAGGTAAAGAATTCACCCACACCGTTTGAATAGGCGAGGTATTGGAACAGCCATTGCCATCGGTATAAGAATAAAAGATATTGCTCGGTCCAATAGGCGCTAACGAAGGGGTAAACTGTGTTCCAGTAATTCCATTACCAATAAAGATTCCACCTAAGGTAGGTAAACCGTTAACAACACCAGTTAATGTTACTGCTGGATTATTAGTACAATAAGTCGGAGGTGCATTAAAACCTGTGAAACTTACTACAGGCAATGGGTTAACAGTTACTGGAACCGATGAATTACTAGTACAACCTTGTGAGGTAGTGGCAATAACATTGTAATTGGTATTAACAGTTGGAGCTACCGTAATAGCGGCTGTATTTGCGCCCGTACTCCAAATATACGACCCACCGGCTCCAGAACCGGCTGCAGTAATGGTTGTAGATGAGTTTAAACAAACGGCCGTTGTTCCAGTAAAAGTAATGGAGGGATTCGGAAAAATATTTACTGTGGCAGTGGCCGATGGTACCGAAGAGCAACCCGTATTATCGGACACTACTTGTACCGAATAGGTGGTTGTCGTTAATGGGTTAACATTTTGGGTATAAACATTGGTTGCCCAACCATTGATTGGCCATGAGTTGCCTTTATCGTCAATGATAGTAAAGTTATAGGGTGCTGTGCCTGATAAGGCAACATTTAATAAAAAAGTTCCTGGGGCTCCCTGACATTTTCCGGTAGCTCCTTGCAATGAAATGATGGCATTGGGTAACGGATTAATAATAATCGATGGCGTCCCACTCATAACGGAACTGCATCCCCCTGAGGTGTTTCCAATTACTGAATACAGCCCATCGGGTATATTACTCCAAGTTAAAGGATTACCATTCAATCCAGGCTGTAACCCTCCATATGCAAGTCCATTGCGACGAAATTGATAAGAAACACCTGTTTCGGAATTATTTAGTGACAACACAACACCTGTGGGTGATGTTCCGGTACAAAACGAGAGTTTATTGGCACTCAGATTGTAGGTAATAGGATACTCCTGAACTTCTATCGTATTCGACAATAAGCGATTACAACCCGAAACTACATGAACTGCATAAACAGTATAAATACCTGCTATACTCTGGCTCCCAAATGATAATCCTGCTCCAGTCCCATTTAACGGAACGCCTACATTTAAGCCATTACGACGCAATTGATAGCTTACTCCAATTTGAGAACTATTTAAAGCAACTGTAGCAAAATCGCACAAAATACCAGTATTGGTAAAAACCTCATCGTTAGGAATTTCTGTAATAACAATGGATCCACTTTGAACCGTTGTGCAATTCGATATGGTGTTTAACGCACGCACAGTGTAGGTGCCTACCGTACTGTAACTTCCAAAAACAAATGGCCCTCCAGGTGCTGAAGGATTGGTGGCAATAATTCCGGGGCCGCCTCCCGAATTCAAGTACAAATCATATTGTATACCTGCTTCGGAATCGCTAATACCAATGGTAACAGGTGAATCACTGCAACCATTGCCTCCAGTAATATTGTAAGCCGTGGGGCTGGGATTCACAGTTGCAGCCCCAGTCATAGTAACTGCTGCACACGTACCATTGGATGCAGAAACCATGTAAGTACCTGCTGTTGTTTGAGCAGTAAAAGTCAATGCCAATCCTGTTGTTCCAGCCAATGAGGTAACAACGGTTGCTCCTCGCAATAAAGTATAGGTTACGCCTGTTTGGGAATTGCTTAATGTGATATTGTAATTATTTCCACTACACAAAGGTGCTACCTGAACCACTCCAATATTATATGTAGATGGAGTAGCCAGAATGGAAACCGATCCGGCCATGGTTGCATCCGAACATGGTGAGCGGCGACCGACAACAGTATAGGTTCCAAGCGCACTAACGGCCGTTGGAAAAATAAATGCGCCATTTACTCCTGGAGTTATTGATTCGCCATCAACGGTGGTAGCGCCATTGTTATAGCGAACAACATAAGTTACGCCTGCCTCGGCATTTAACATGCGAAGTGTGACTGATGTTGGGGAACAAAATTTCGATAAATTTGCAACAGTTGATAAGATATAAGGTGTTGCTGGAGCTGTAACGACAATCACGGCAGAACCGGTGGCATTGGTTATATCAATGGCACAACCTGTGGCATCCTTCACTTCCTTTATGGTATAGGTATAAGTGTTGGCAGCCGAAATAGCAGGTAAACTAACAGAAGTTGAACCTGATAGAGGCACAGAAACAAAAGCATCGCCGACCAAACTATTGGTAATAGTAACATCCCAAGGCCCTTGGCCTCCCGATACATTAATGGCAACCTGGGGGGTATAGGGTGTTGCAGAACATCCTGAAGGCGGGGAGGCAAGGGAGATACTTGCTGTGATTAAGCTGGTTTGAACATTTACAATATTGGAGGTTCTATAGCAATCGGCATTGTTTTGTTCGCGAATTGTTACCTGATAGCTACCAATAATAGGTTGAGTACTATTAGTATAATTACTTATTGCTGCCCCCGAGTTTAAAAACGTACCGCTGTTTCGCCATTCATAATCAATAGGTACGGTGGGTGCTGCGCTCAAAACAGTATTCATGGTTACATCGGTAGCTGTTCCACAAATATTAACAGGGGTTATACCTCCGTTAAGCGTAACGTCGGGCAAGGTAATGTTCCGAACAGAAACAGTATTAGATACTGTTGGCGAAGGAACACCACCTCCACACGTATTAGAAACCGAAACAGAATAATCGCCAAAACTAGTAATAGGAACAGTCGGCTGATTAACAACTAGCCCTGAGGGCGTTGTCCATGTATAGACAAAATTCGCTGCTCCAGGTTGATTGTAAGGCAAAACCTCCAAGTCGGCTGGAGGAATCGCACCTGTGCAAACCGATAAACCACCCACCACTTTAACTTGCACAAGATCAACAGACGAAACGGTTTTTAATGCAGTTGTAGCTTTACAACCATTGGCTGCCGTTACAACAGTAAAAACTTTATCAAGTAAATTGTATTTCGAAGCTAGTAAATTATAAGCATTTGATCCAGTACTCGACAATGAGGTATTTATTGCCGTTGTTTTATCCGAAACAAAATATTCATACGTATTAAATGTATTGGGCAGAACAGCTAATGCAACATTTATTTTGGAACATAAAAGCAAATCACCAGCTACTGTATTGGCAGTAAAACTGGTTATGGCAGGTAGAGGGTTAGCATTTGCAGATATGATTATATTGTATGATTGACCGCTGTTTCGTTTCCATGTTACTACATACACATTAGGTGAAACAAAACCTGACACCAATGCATCAGGGTCTGTTAAACTCGAAAAGTTTAAACCGGCAGTATTAGTCCAAATGCCATCTTTTTGCTGACCTGCTGGCATTCCAATTGCTGTCATCACAGCCTTCATCGTTAATACACCGCCCTGACAAGCACTTACTTGTGCCCTAACACCCACAGATTGCAACGTAAAAACAACAACCAGTAATAGCCTAGCAAGCCATTTTATTGATTTATGAAAACCTCTCGTAATGTATATTTTTTCCATGGACCGTAGAATAAATAATTCAAAAAAAATAGCACGCTTTAAGTTTTTACGCAAATTCACCCTAAAAGGTTATCAATATTTGATAGGCTATTTAACACTCAAATCATGCGATAACTATTACCAGGTAAACACTTTAACATGCCATCGAACTCAAAATTAAGAAGAATGGCAGCCACTTTACTAATGGGCAACTTGCTAATCAAACACAACGTGTTGATATCCATCTCCCGTTCCTGCAATAAAATTTGATAAATGGCCTTCTCTTCTTCGGTCTGCAATTTAACAAATAACTGCTTTTGTACAACCTGACTTTTGTTCTTTTCGGCTTCCCAGCCTAAAAAATATTGTAAATCATCTACATTTTCGATTAATGCAGCTACGTTTTTTTTGATTAACCAATTGCAACCAGCCGATACCTCATCGGTTGTCCGACCGGGAAAAGCAAAAACATCGCGATTATATGATGATGCAATTCGGGCAGTAATGAGTGCACCCCCTTTTATACCCGACTCAACTACAATTGTGGCATCGGCCAAGCCAGCTATAATGCGGTTGCGCTTCACGAAATTCTGCTTATCGGGTGGCGTACCATGAATAAATTCGGATAACAGCATTCCTTTTTCAATCATCTCCTTGGCTGTTTGCCGATGCAGATGTGGATAAATACGATCGAGCCCATGTGCTAAAACACCCACAGTTGGCAGATCCGATTTAAGTGAAGCCCTATGCGAACAAATATCAATTCCATAAGCTAATCCGCTTGCAATAAGGGTTCCTGGAAATCGATCAGCAACACCCGAGATGAGCTTTTCGCAATTACTCCTACCTTCTTCGGTAGCTTGACGAGTACCCACAAAACTTAAAATTCGATGGCAGTTTAAATCAGATGTTCCTTTTGAATAAAGCATAACAGGCGCATCGTCGCAATTGAGGAGCCGTTGTGGATAACTGGGATTGGTATAAAAAAGTGGCGTAACATCATTTTTCTCCATGAATTCTATTTCGGCCTCAGCTTCGTCTAGCACATGGCTCGAAGCAATAACTTTAGCCGTCTCGAAACCGATTCCAGGGATTTTTTGTAAGCGCGCAGCATTCTCGTGAAACACAGCCTCGACACTCCCCAAATAAGAAATAAGGTTTCGCGCTAGTATAGGCCCTATGCCTTTAACAAGCGTAATGCCAATTTGATATTTCAAGGGTGTTGAAGTATTCAAGGGTGAAATTTATTATGCATTAAACCTCCAATGTGATTATATAGTCTTTGCAAGAAAACTCCAAATACTGCGTTATTCTCATTTTGAAAACAGTCATTCACAAAAGCGAACTAATTGATTTTCAAAATTTTGAAAGCCTTGTCTTTGAAGCTTTCTTATCAAAGACTGTTAAAAATGTAGTTTTCGTGCAGGCACTATATTGCATAAAAATAAGAATATTTGACGATAATCGTCGATAATTAGTAAGAAAATTTAGCTTAATAGCCACACGAAAAAATAGTGAGTTAGCAGAGAAATGGTTAGCCACGAATTCACGAATAAATTTATTCGTGAATTGACTCCTCCGATCTTCGATTCACCGCCTTACTTATTTTCTCTAGTTAGGGTCTGCAGAAAAAGTATTATTTCATTCTATTACAATTAAATAACTTTATTTTTATAAATGCCAAATGCAATTTAAAAGAGAAAATAATACACAAACTCCAGACTTATTAAATTTTAAATTCCCCGTTAGGGGATAAATATCAATAGAAAATTAATGCTGAAATAATTTGTTCCCCGCGGGGATTAACCTAAATGCATGAATGTTAATGCCGTACTGACAAAATAATCTATCGTACCTGATTCTCTATTGATATTCATTCCCTACGGGAAAATTAGAAAATAAAGCTGCATGAATTTTTCAACAGAGCCTAGCTAGGCTTAGGTTATACCTGAATCGAACCTATCTGAATAGGCTGTGCCTCATTTAGCAAAACGCAGGCAATAGCAGAAGGATATAGAAGCTATTTTAAATAATTACAGAAGATGAGCATTCTCTTCCTATCTTCCTATCTTCTCTTTCTATAATCTATAAATTCAAACAGGTTCTAAATGGTTTTGTGCTTTGATTACTACCAAATTACAGGCTCTTTACCCCGTGAGATTAAATAATTATTAGTTTGCGAAAAATGTTTACATGCTAAAAAACCTCGGTAAGCCGACAACGGAGAAGGATGCACCGACTTTAAAATATGATGCTTCGAACCATTTATTAGTTTCGACTTAGATTGAGCATAATTCCCCCACAACAGAAACACAACGCCAGTTAAATGCTCCGAAATTGCTTCAATAACTTTATCGGTAAACACCTCCCACCCTTTACTTTGATGCGAACCGGCCTGAGCTTCACGCACAGTGAGTGTAGCATTCAACAATAAAACACCTTGTTGAGCCCAGCGTGTCAAATCGCCATGTAAAGGTATTTCAGCATCCACATCACTCTTTATCTCTTTAAAAATATTAACTAGCGATGGCGGTGGCTTTACACCCTTTAGGACTGAAAAACATAATCCATGAGCCTGTCCAATGCCATGATAGGGATCCTGACCTAATATGACCACCTTGGTTTTATGAAACGGAATTTGATTAAAGGCATTAAATACTAATCCTTCATCGGGGAAAATATTAAAACATTGCCTTTCGGTTTGTAGAAAACTACTTAGTTTTTGGAAATATAATTTTTCAAATTCATCGGCCAAATAAGGCCGCCAACTTGATTCGAGTTGAGAAATTAACATGTTGATCGTGATTAATGTTATTTCAAAACTACATAATCTTACGGATTTTGCGCTTATATTTTTTCTGCACCAATGGATTGGCAGTCTCGGAACATGGCACAGCTGGACGGCGACCACCTAACCGCAGATTAAACTTTTGATTAAACTCATAAATTAGCGAAATTTCATGAGCTCCTGCTGTTTGTAAACCAAGTGACGACACGGTAATATCGTAACTATATCCAATTCGAACTGGCCCAGTATTGTATGCCAACAACACAATTACTGCATCCTGATTAACCGAAGACGATGATGAGGAGTTGAAAACAGGCAATCCACGATACCAAATGCCAATCTCCAAAGGGTCGTTGTGCCAATATACACCAGCATCGAGTTGCTGAAAAGTTTCTTGCAACTGATACCGAAAACTCCATGAAAAAGATCGTTTCAAACCGACTTTTCGGCTGCGCTCTGTCCACACATTCATCCCTCCAAAAAACACTCCTTTGAGCGACAGCTTAGTCTCTTCATTTAAAAACGAAATATTTGGCGATGATAAATGATTCATGGTTAATCCAATCCAGTATTTAGGACTATAAATAAAAACCGAGGCCGCTAAATCGAAATAACTCACATTAGCATTGGTAAGGTTTTCCCACGAGCTCGATCCCCCTCCTGTTGACTCGTCGTAACCAAATTTTAATTTCGAAAAATCGATGCGTTTATTACCATACTCGAACTGCACAGCTGGAACTACCTGCCACTCATCAGTAATAAGAAGGTTATATGAATATTGAAACGCCGCATTCGTCGAGGTTAACCCCGCACTTCCGGCTTTATCCTGAATGATATACAACCCTAGACCGCTATTAAAATGAGTGAAAAAATTATCGAGAGATACCGCGTAAGTCGAAAATGCTTTAGTTACTGCTGGCCACTGATTACGATAGTTGAGGGCAATTCGCCCTCCATCTGTAGCTCCGGCAAGCGATGGACTTAAATACAACGGATTGGCATAAAACTGCGAGAAATGCGAATCTTGTCCATGAACAAAAAAGCTCATCAACAACGACAATAAAAGTGTCATACACTTTACTCGCATATTATTCCATCCACCCATAATTTAAACTTTAATATCTGATTTACTCCAGATATCATATTTAAGCACCTACGACCAATAGGTTATTTAATTATTATCGAATAAGCGTTACATCACCTGTTATGGTTTCAACACTACCATTACTATATTTCACCACCGCTTTATAAATGTATACGCCTTGCTGTGCTAGCTTATCTCTAAAATACCCATCCCACCCAATGCGTAAATCTTTACTCTCGAAAATAAGTTCACCCCAACGAGTGTATATCTGTAGCTTATACTCCATAACACCTTCGGCGGTAAATGGGAAAAAGATGTTGTTCGATGGATCTCTATCGCGATACACTCCACCCGAAGATCCTGTTTTTGAAGGAGTAAACGCATTGGGGAATTTCAACTTTCCTCCTACCGACGCCGAAACTGCTTCGGTTAACAAATGCGAAGACTTGCAGCCTTTATCATTCTCAACCTCAAGAGACACATTAAAAGTCCCCGACTCGAGGTATTGATGCGTTGGATTTTGAGTAGCCGACTGATTGCCATCGCCAAAATCCCAAACCCATCCAACTATCTGACCAATGCTTCTATCAGTAAAAACAATTGGATTTCCCGGAAGAACAGTTACCCGCGGAGCCAAATCAAACAAGGCAACCGGCTGATCATAAACAACAATAATAACGCTCGATTCGGAGCTCATTCCTCCAGCACCTTTAGCTGTTAGTTTCACTTTATATGATCCGGGATTATAATACGCATGAAGCGGCTCATAAAGCTTTGAGCTGTTACCATCGCCAAATTCCCACAAAAAATCGTTCGCATCAATGGTTTTATTATAAAACTGTACTTCAAGTGGAGGACAACCCGTTGCCGAAGGACCATAATCGATAAAAGGCATCATTGGTAAGATGCGTATTCTCTGAGAAATAGAGTCTACGCATCCATGTGCCATAGCTTTAAGCCAGATGCGAAATTCGCCCGACTGACCATAATTATGATTCGCATTTTTATCGACCGATGACACACCATCGCCAAAATGCCATAAATAAGTCCAGTTATCACCAGGGGTTTGATTAACCAAATCGACACTACTCAATGGCATATTTTGAATTAAAGGCGTTGCTACAAATTGAGGTTTAGGAACTGGATAAACAATAACATTCGAACGAGCTGTATCGGAACATCCATAAGCTGATTTAGCTACCATTGTTAGATTAAACGTTTCGCCTAAAAGCGATGTGTTTAAATAGGTGTGTTTACCAGCATATCCTGTTGAAACATAGCCATCGCCAAAATTCCATATAAACGAATTGGCACCAACAGAATAGTTTGGGATATTAACCAAATAAGGAGAACAACCATCGGGAATATCTCCAATGGATGCAAGAACCTTTGGAAATGTTTGAATAGATTTTTCCACCGAATCGCGACAGCCCATTGAACTTTCGACCTTTAAGCCTATGGTATGCCAATCGGGAACAAACCCGTTGTTAATAAAAACTTGATTTAACGTGCCGGCACCTGTAACATCAATAGTTGGAAAGGCATCAATTTTTAAAGTCGATTTTATTGCCAATGTAGATGAATTCACAATTCCAACATTATGCGGCGAACAACTCTGAACCGGATCAAGTATAAGCAGCGCTTTAGGTGATGGTAAAACACGAATGGATGTAAAAGAGGTATCGCGACATCCAAAAAAAGTGCTGGATATTAATCGAACGTTAAAAGTATCAACATCAACGGTGTTATTCGAGAACCAATGCGAAACATCGTTGAGGGCATTAATCTGAATCCCATCACCGAAATTCCATTGATAATTATATGCGCCAGCTTCGGATGTAAAATCGACTTTTAATGGCGAGCATCCTTCGGTCGGTGACGCAGCAATTGGAATATCTCTTAAAGGATAAACGGTAACAAAAGCTTGAGCCGTATCCGCGCAACCATATGAATTGTTACCTATTAACACAACATCATGTGAAACAACAAAAAACTCGTTATTAACAAATGTGTAACTTGTGTCAACTGCGTATGATCCAGCTCCTTTGTCATCGAAATCCCACTCATATGTAACAGCTCCTACCGATTGGTTGGTGAAAACGGATATTAACGGACTGCATCCCGATGATGGTGTAGCCTTAAAACGAACTCTTGGAGATGGTGCTACATTAATGGTTTTTCGAAGTGTATCGCTGCATCCAAAACTGTTTGAGGCAACCATTTGCAACTGAAAATCGCGTACTGTAGGCGAAAGGTTTTCATAAACATGAGTCACATCGGTAGTGGATGCATTATACCCATCGCCAAAATCCCAATTGTACAGGGTACTATTAATCGACGAATTAACAATGCTCATCGAATAAGGATTGCATGACAAGGTATTAAAAGGTAAAACTTGAGCTTTGGGAATTGGAAAAAAATGAATTGCAATGGTATCGCTACCAATACAAGCACCTGCATTTATTTCGCTATAAACAAACTTAAATATCCCAGTTGTATCAACGGTTACCGTTGATGTATTCGAATTAGGAGTCGAAAAAACTGCATTACCAGGATTTCCCAGAGCAGCACTCCAGCTACCACCACCCAAATGAGGCGTTGCAACCAAACGGTATGATTTTGCACAAACACCATCATCGGGTCCAACGGTTGGCGCAGGTGTTTCAGCAAAAATGATTTTAATTGTATCTCTACTAGTACATCCGGCATTATCCAACTTCCATTCGAACTCGTAAACACCAAAGGCATTAACACTCACATTGGTTGATGGATTTGTAGGATTACTAAACATAGCAACTCCTAAACCACTTACTTTCGACCAAGTTTTTGAGCCAACACCAACTGAAGCGACCAAATTCATGTTCGATTCACAAACAGTCGTATCGTTTCCCAAAATAGCAACTGGCATTTCATAAACGGTAACAACCAAACTATCGATGGCTTCGCACCCTTGACTGCCTTTAACGTAATAATAGTATTTAAACGAACCAACTTCCGACGCATTAAAAACCGGATTCTCTATTGTTGTGGAGTCCAACAAATCGGTTCTTAAACCAGTCCATTTATGCTCAATAAAAACCATTGAACCACCTGTTGGATTGGGTTGAAAAACCACTGATGAACCGTGACAAACACTAAGATTTTTATTGGCAAATGAGATGTCAATAGGTTCCACCACGACAGAAACATTAGCTTGTGCATTACATAAATTTATATCGGTAACTTTGTACGTCAGATTATACGTTCCAACTACGGTAGATGAAAATTGAGGATTTTGAATTGTATTATTACTTAAATTAGCAGTACTCCCAGTCCACAAATGAGTATACGGCATTGTTCCGCCTGAAGGATTTCCATCGATTGTTAATAGCGATCCTGGACATAAATTGGTGATAACACCGGGAATTATATTTACCTGAGGGGTAGGATGAATGCGAACAGATCGATTTCCAGTTGCACAACATCCATTACCATCGGTGAGTGAATAATGGATAGGATGTAAGCCTGCTCCTGCTGTTGAAGGGCTAAATCGGCCAGTTGATGTATTGGTAATTCCAGTTCCGCTCCACGTACCACCTGGCGTAACAGCAGTTAAAGTAACAGCCGCCGCATTACTACAATAAGGGCCGGCGGCATTAATTCCCGGATCGGGAAGCGCTACAATTCGTGCCTGTGCAGTGGTTGTTTCTGGTGGAAAATCACCATTCACTAAATCAACCGGAGGACCTGGAATGTTAGGATCATCGTAAGGATTGCAATAATTCCAATTTCGAATGGTCACCTCAATATAGTCACCCACATTATAGCCTAAAGGCACATAAACTGGCATCGATGTATTCCAAGGCGCCATTGGGGCTGTAATAGGTTCGGGGGTTACATGAATGGCATCAATAAAAGGCCAAGCTCTAACTACACCTCCTATTTCTGCTAATAGGATATTACCCGATGTTCCGTAAATCCATTGAATCCAACGTTTCCTATTATTGATGACATCATTTTCAATTGGAGGAGTACAATTCCATAAACTTAAATCATGAAAAATAACGGTACCATCGTTGCCAAAACAAATAGGATAAATGGTTGGATTGATAACAATATTTCCTCCATTTTTATCATCGGTATCCCAAACCGTAACAATTTGCTCTTGAAGCGAGCTGGTGCAAAGCACACCATTGACAACCAATGTGGCTGTTGGTCGATAATTACACCGATTGCCACCAACAGGATAGGTATGATTATGTATGGCTTTCCACTCGCTAGTTACGGCATTTAAAAGTATGGCATTAATTCGCTGGGGAGCATTCCCATCATCCCAGTTAAACTCTACTTGTACTGAGGTTCCCACATTATTGACACCCCGGTAGGTAACATCCCAATTAACGTTAACGGGAGCACACAACCTGTCGGGTGTAATATCATTAGCTTTGGATACAATGTTACAATCCTGAGCCACTAACGACACTGAATTTAACAAAATCCAAAGGGCAAAAAGACCAATTTTTGATATCCCTTTCATAACACACTCAATAAATGACCAAACACTCTAAGGGTTTAAACGATAAAAAGAATGGAATAGTTTCCATCAACTGGATTAAACCACATCGGGAAATATGATTTATATCATCAAACCACTAATTATCAATACTTAATGAATATTGTCATACTTTCTTTATATCTAAATTTTAAAATTTACAGTAGTCATAATTAGATATTGAGAGAGCGATTTTTAAACCATAACGTCATGATTAATAAAATAATTGCCAATTTATTGCCATATTTTCCCCCGAGATTTGTTTGGCTTTTTTCTAAAAAATACATTGCGGGGAAGACCATCGACGATGCAATTAAAGTTTCGAAAGAGCTAAACGCACAAGGTATTTTAACCACTGTTGATTTATTAGGGGAGTTTATAACCAATTTAAATCAGGCAAACGCTAACAAATTGGAATATCTAAGCATAATAAATAGGCTTGAAGCGGAAGAAATCAAAGGCAATTACTCGTTAAAACCAAGTTTCTTTGGGTTACTTATTGATGAAGAAATTTGCTATTCACATATTCGTGATATTGTTGCATTAGCCGCTAAAAGCAACAACTTTGTTCGTATCGACATGGAAGACAGCTCCTGCGTTGACAAAGAGATAAAACTATTTCGTCGTTTGTATTCCGAATTCCCGGGCCATGTAGGATTGGTTATTCAAGCCTATTTAAAACGAACTCATCAGGATATTATGTCGATGTTGGATTTACAAAACCATCCGTCGGTGATTAATTACCGACTATGCAAAGGAATTTACATCGAACCTAAAGCCATTGCGTTAAAAAAACATGATGAGATTAACAAAAACTACCTTGATCTTTTAAAAACACTTTTTGAACACGGAATTTATGTTGGTATTGCCACTCACGACAAACAGCTGGTAAACGCTGCTTTTAAGTTAATTGATGAGCTTAACATGCAACCTCATCAGTATGAGTTTCAGATGTTATATGGTGTTACACCCGAATTACGCGAAGCTATTGTCCGGAAAAATCATCGAATGCGTGTATATGTTCCCTTTGGAAAAGATTGGTTTGGCTATTCAACTCGCCGACTAAAAGAAAACCCAAACATGGCTACTCATATAATAAAGTCGCTATTTGTAAGAGGGTAATTTTCAAGACAAGTTTTTGCAATATAAAAAAAATAAATTCTATGGTTTATTTGCTGTTAGTAATTAGCGTTACTAAGAAAACACTATATATCTTAAAAACGTCTTAATTGTTACCCCTAGCCCCTAAAGCGGAATTTGCTATACACCAGCGGGTTGGGAATTCTCCCTTTAGGGAGTCAGAAGGTGTGCGCAGGGGAAATGATGTGTTTTCTTAGAGACACTAATTAGCGTATGTTTACGAAAACAAAATCTACAAAACTGCACCACCCAACACTTATCAAGAATGCAAGTAAAGCCTACCTACTAATTACATTTTCCCCTTTGTGAATTAAGAAAACATTTAATAAATCTAAGGAGTAGTATCTATGATTCTTTAGAAACATTTCAAACAAAGACTTTAAATCTCTTTTATTAACCTTTTATCTATAGCGATTAAAAGTAATCGTAATGTACCAACACAATTAACACCTAAATTCTCAGCAATACTCCTTGCTTTTTTATCATCAATCAATAAAAAATCAGCGTGCAATTCTTTATATAAAACTACAGATTCAGGTTCACCATAATCCATGATAAAAGTCAACTCATTAAATCCTTTTATTGCCTCAACTTTGTCATTAAAATACGAACAAATTTTTAATGAAAAGGCTTTGACTCATCATTGGATATCTCATTCCAAACTGCATTCGAAATATTAACACTATCGAACAATGAATCTAATAAATTTAGTTTATCTATAAGTGCTAAAGAGAAAATTGGCCCTGAATCAGCAATTACAAGTCCATTTTTCATATTATCGCAGTTTCTGATTATCATTCAGTACATCTGCCAAAGTCAGATTTGATAACGAAACATTATTATCTGACAAAACTGTTTCAAAATCATATCGAGATAATCCAGCAATTTGCGAAGCTTTACCAATGGTAAGCTTTTGCAATCCAGATAGTCTAATCGCTAAAGAAAGTTTTATAGCTTGCTTTAATTCATTTTCACTCTCATTCAAAGTCAAAAGAATATCTGAATGCAAATCGATTGTAATAGACTGTGTATTCATATATTATTTTTAATCGCTTAACGAACATTTCTACAGATGCTTTTTATCATGCAATTAGGCTTTTTGTGATTTTGAATGTTCCTATTTTTAATAACTTGATACTTGTTACTATTCTTATACCCTATTAAACACAACCTTTTTAGCAATCGCCGTCTGCAAAACTCCTCGCGAAAGCATAAATAAAATCATTGAAAGCCAAAGTGCATGATTTCCAAACCAGTAATACAGGGCAAAAAAGGGAATGAAATAAAATGCAATAGCAGATATTAACATGGTGTTTCGCATAGCTTTTGAAGCTGTTGCTCCAATGTAAATTCCATCCCAAATAAAAGTGGCAAAACTGGCCAACGGGATAAACAAAACCCAAATATAATAGTCATCGGCAGCCTTAATGGTTAACGATTGGTTTGTCATAAAGCCTAAAATCTGATGATCAAAAAACAAATAACTTAGCGAAAATAAAAGCGCAAAACCACCTCCCCATAAAAACAATCTTCTGACTGCCTTGGGCAAGTTCGATCTATTTCTGCTACCACCAATTCGACCAATAATAGCTTCTGCTGCATAAGCAAATCCATCTAGAAAATAGGAGAACAAAAACAAAAACTGAATTAATATGCTATTGGCAGCTAAAACATCATTCCCCATTCGAGCCGAAACAGATGTGAAAAATGTAAATACAGCAATTACACAAAGCGTTCGAATAAATATATCGCTGCTTACCTTTAAAAAATTGCCATAAGCCTTTAATTTTAAAAGACCTTTAAATGTTAGCGTTTTAAAATAATGAGGATAGCGTTTCCACAAAAAGAAAAAACACAAGCTTATCCCTAAATAATGAGCGATTACCTAAGCCACAGCCACACCCTCCAGTGCCATACCGAAAACTTTGACAAACACAAAACTACAAGCGATGTTCACAATATTCACTATTATTGAAATTGTCATGAGAATAGAAGCATTTTGCATTCCTAGGAACCATCCAAAAAACACCATCTGACCAATGGTAGCCGGCGCACTCCACACACGGATATAAAAATATACCGAAGCCAATGATTTCACGTCTTCGCTCCCATTCATTAACCACAATGCGCCATGAATAAGTGGCCATTGAGCTATCAGCAACAGCAAACTTCCCAATATGGCAATAAACAATCCGCGAGATAATAAAGCCGCACTTTCAGTTCCATCAACGGCGCCATACGACTGTGCCACCATGCCACTCATGCTCATCCGCAAAAAAGCAAATCCCCAATAAACAAAGTTGAAAATTACCGTTCCCAAAGCCACAGCACCAATATAAACTTCCGACGACAGATGTCCCATTAAATGCAGATCAACAATACCCAATAATGGAATGGATATATTGGTGATGATGTTGGGAATGGCTAGCCGAAGTATTTGACGGTTCATAAGGTTGTTTTACCACACTTAAAAAGGATCAGAAAATATTGTTCTGCTGCTTCTAATCAATGTCATTTATTAAAAAAGGCGATAATCCTTTAATTGTTACATTAAAAACACATTGTTTCCAGCACATTTGCGCATCATTTCTGTTGGCCAAATGGAGGCTTGCACCTCACCAATATGAACTTTTCGTAAAAAAAACATTGCTATTCGCGATTGACCAATTCCACCACCAATAGTTAATGGAACTTCATTGTTCAATAACGCTTTATGGAACATTAGATTTTTTCGGTCTTCAGTACCCGTTAAAGCCAACTGCTTCAACAATGCGTCCCTATCAACACGTATACCCATCGAAGATACTTCAAAAGAGCGCTCTAGTAAAGAATTCCAAAGTATCAAATCACCATTTAATCCCATATACCCGTCATCCGACTCAGTTGTCCAGTCATCATAATCAGGAGCACGACCATCATGTTCTTCGCCATTACTAAGCTTACCACCAATACCTAAAATAAAAACAGCACCATGTTTTTTTGCTATTTCGTTTTCACGATCTCGAGGTGATAACGTTGGATACAATTTTAAAAGCTCCTCACTTTGAATAAAGGTAATATCTTCGGGTAGCATGGGAGCAATTGAACGGTAATTTTCGTATATCAAAAACTCAGTCCGTTTTAAAACCTGAAAAATACGTTTTACAATACCCTTTAAAAATTCAATATTTCGCTGTTCTTTCGAAACCACAAGTTCCCAATCCCACTGATCGACATATAAGGAATGAATATTAGTTAATTCCTCATCGGCTCTTATGGCATTCATGTCGGTATATAAACCATATCCTTGCTCTATACCTAACTTGCCCAACATCATACGCTTCCATTTTGCCAATGAATGAACAACTTCAGCCACCTGATC
Organism: Bacteroidales bacterium; assembly: GCA_038212305.1. Lineage (GTDB taxonomy): Bacteria > Bacteroidota > Bacteroidia > Bacteroidales > Marinilabiliaceae > JBBQUP01. The sequence goes on along the minus strand of JBBQUP010000008.1, from coordinate 3,829 downwards.
GTCCATGTCATTTATCGGAAAACTAACGGCACGCTCCACGCCATTTAAATCATCATTTAAACCAGTACCACGAAGTACAAATAAAGGCGCAGTAACCCGTCTCAAACGAAGTTCAGCCATTAAGTTTTCTTGAAAAAAATCTTTTACTTGTTTTATGGCCATCTCTGTTTGAACAGGATCAAGTATGGATTCATAATTCTTTGGAATAAACAACTTCATAACTATAAAATTTTAATAATGTATTCAAGGATTAAGACAAAACAACTACAATTATAACTTTTAATTAACGATAAAAAAATCGATTCTCATTACAGATTAGGCAATAAATAACAATAAAACATATCGAATTATCACAAAAAATCGTAGATAGTCATGTAAATCAAAGAACAAGCATATCCACCAACACACTAAACTAAATTTTGAAATAACATTTAAGGTATGACCCCTTGTTTTTATAAGGGTTAAAAAAATATTTTCAAATCACGATTCAATGCATTTTTAATTAAATTCCTATTAAAACTTAAATCGACTAACCTTTATCATGAAAAATTAAACAATATTCGGATTTTAACATCTTTTTATTTGGAATTAGTCTAAATATCGAATATATTTGCATCTATAACTCTTTTATTAAATCATCATTTAAAATTAAATAATATGTCGTTTACACTACCAAAACTTAAATACGAATATGCGGCTCTAGAGCCACACATTGATGCTAAAACCATGGAAATACATTACACCAAACACCATGGCGCCTACACCAATAACTTAAATGCAGCCATTGAAGAAACCGATATGGCAGGAAAAACAATCGAAGAGCTTTTGGCAAACATTTCGAAATACCCAATTGCAGTGCGCAATAACGGTGGAGGTTTTTACAACCACAGTTTATTTTGGGATGTTTTATCACCTAAAGGAGGCGGACAACCCAAAGGAGAGCTACTTTCGGCGATCGAACAAACCTTTGGAACATTCGATGAGTTTAAGGATCTATTCAACAAAGCAGCTGCCACACGATTTGGATCAGGATGGGCATGGCTGGTTAAACTACCAAATGGTGGACTAACAGTAACATCAAGCCCCAATCAGGACAACCCATTAATGGATATTTCGGATGTAAAAGGCACTCCTATTTTAGGTTTGGATGTATGGGAACATGCTTATTATTTAAATTACCAAAACCGTCGACCAGATTACATTTCAGCTTTTTGGAATTTAGTTGACTGGGGAATTGTTGCAGAAAACTTCAAAAAATAGCAGTCATTTTTAATACAATTATACACAGTTGATTTTTGTGTTTTGTAGAAAGACAGGAAAGGACGATTTAAACATCGTCCTTTTTTGTTTAACTTTGTTTAAACAAATTCGAAAAAAAAGAGTTATTAAACTTAAGTAACCTATAAAAACACATATCATGAAATTTGAATTACCACAATTGCCCTATGCCCTAAATGCGCTTGAACCCATCATCTCTCAAAAAACCATTAAGTTCCATTATGGCAAGCACCATCAGGCATACGTTAACAACCTGAATAACTTAATTGCAGGAACTAACTTCGAAAACGAATCGTTGGAAACCATTATCAAAGATTCGGATGGAGGAATTTTCAACAATGCAGCCCAGGTTTATAACCATACATTTTACTTCAACCAGTTTTCACCCAAAGGTGGAGGTGAACCTAAAGGAGCATTGGCAGCAGCACTTTTGACAAAATATGGTTCTTTTGATGCATTTAAAGCTGAGTTTGCGAAAGCAGCAACTACCGTTTTTGGATCGGGCTGGGCTTGGTTAGTAAAAAACGATCAAGGCGATTTAGAGATAGTTAAAGAGAGTAATGCTGGTTGCCCGTTAACTAAAGGATTGCAACCCATTTTAACTTGCGATGTATGGGAACACGCCTATTACCTTGATTATCAAAATCGTCGTCCCGATTACATTGAATCGTTTTGGAAAATTATTGATTGGGAAATTATTGGAAATCGCTTTTAAACCAATTACGATTATTAACCATTGGGCTCAAGTCAATTTTTTGTAACTTGAGCCTTTTATTTTTAAAGCTAAGGAGTAAAAACTATTTATTATTTTTCGGTAATACTGTTTATCAAAAAAATCAGCCACATATAACACGACATTATTTCCAACGAAATACTTATGATACGCGAACTCATTCTAAAAAATCGAAGCTATCGTCGTTTTTATGAAAACGAGAAAATCGATAGAAATTTACTTATTGAATTGGTGGATTTAGCACGACTTTCGCCATCGGCTCGCAATGCGCAACCACTTAAATACTTGTTGTCGTGCACGCCAGAGATGAATCAAAAAATATTTCCAACACTTTCATGGGCTGGCTATTTAACCAACTGGAATGGCCCTGAAGAAGGCGAACGTCCATCGGCTTATATTGTAGTACTAAACGACACCGCAATAGCTGCCAACTATTTTTGTGATGATGGAATTGCCACTCAAAGCATTTTACTAGGTGCCGCTGAGAAAGGTTTTGGTGGCTGTATTATTGGTTCGGTCGATCGCAGAAATCTTCAACTGCAACTCGAATTACCTGATGATTTGCATATTATTCATGTTATTGCCCTCGGAAAACCAAAAGAAACGGTTGTTATTGAGAACATGCGCAATAACGATTATAAATACTGGCGCGAACGCGATCAGTCCCATCATGTTCCTAAGCGAAGTATTGATGATATAATAATATAAAATTAAAACCTTTTAAGCTGTTGTTTGTTTAAGTATTGTCACGAAAAAATAAACAACAAATAACGCTTAGCCAGATTTGAAACATTCATTTACAATTATTAAAATCAGTCTTGTGTCTTTTTTTAGTAACAAGATTTATGAGTTTGGAGTTTATAGAGTTTAGTATTCAAACTGGTCTTGTGTCTCATTAACTCATTAACACATTAGCACATTAACTCATTAGCACATTAACTCATTAGCACATTAACTCATTAACTCATCATCTCAGATTTTGTGTATTGATACTTGTGTCTTGTGTCTAGAATCTTAATACTTAATACTATTTTTTAAACATATGAAACATTCGTTAAACGGAGATTTTGGATATTCGAAGGTAGAAGTTTACGACGATGAAACCACTCGGAAATTATCCGATAATTACGCATCAATATTAGATCTTTTGGGTGAGGATACGCAACGCGAAGGATTGGAGAAAACACCTTTGCGCGTTGCCAAAGCGATGCAATTCCTCACGCAGGGTTACAACATGAACCCCGAAGAGATTATTCGCTCTGCCATGTTTCGCGAGGATTATCAGCAAATGGTAGTTGTAAAAGATATCGAAATTTACTCGATGTGCGAACACCACCTACTTCCATTTTTTGGCAAAGCTCACATTGCCTATATTCCCCGTCACCATATTACAGGATTAAGCAAATTGGCTCGCGTGGCCGAAGCTTTCTCGCGACGTTTACAAGTGCAAGAACGTTTAACCACTCAAATTAAAGATTGCATACAAAAAACCCTAAACCCACTAGGCGTTGCTGTTGTTATTGAAGCTCAACATATGTGCATGCAAATGCGTGGTGTTCAAAAGCAACACTCGGTTACAACCACCTCCGATTTCACAGGAGCTTTCTTGAAAAACCATTCTACTCGCGAAGAGTTTTTTAATATTATTGGATCGAAACTACATTAAGTAGGGTCTGCTGAAAAAGTATTATTTCATTCTATTACAATTAAATAACTTGATTTTTATAGATGCCAAATCCAATGGAAAAGAGAAAATATTACATAACCCATTGACTTATTAAATTTTAAATTCCCCGTCAGGGGATAAATATCAATAGA
>JBBQUP010000007.1:0-58711 GCA_038212305.1 Bacteroidales bacterium | reverse complement strand
ACGCTATATAACAACACTTTAATGCTCGAACGATTTATGTGCGTGTTTGCTATTAATCCATACACTGCAAAAAATCAGAAAATTGTCAAAGAACTTTTGGATTATGGCAAAATTGCCGCATAAAATTTAACGAACTATTGATCAACAGTAGCCTCAATAAAATCCTTTTGTCCTTGGTGAATGGCTTTAACATATGGATCACTCATCGTCCTCACATGGTCTGACATTTCTGCGTTAACTTCCACTTCAGGTATGCCATAGGTACTACCATACGTTTCTGTACCATCGGTATTATATCGAATTACACTTCCTGTATTAGAGTCAACCCCAGAGCCTTGCGAACCCAAATAACTCCCTTCAATCCCTTTCTTGTCTAAATCTCCCTGCGACTTAATTGATTCATCATAAACCACATTTTGATTCTTATCCTCATACCAATCTGCATTCATCCCCATAATATCAATAAATCTTATTGGATTATTATCAGCATATACATATGTAGATTGATGAGAAAATTTTTCGGCCAGCGGGTCAACAGCGTGAAATCTCCCTAGTGCCGCATCATAAAACCGTGCCCCGTAATCATACCACTCCAAGCTTTCTCCACCAATTTTATCGTCTTGCAGCTCTTTACCGTTGTAGAGGTATTTGTTGTTGGTACCGCTTTGGAACGTTTCGGCTGTTAAGCCAAAAGGATAGTAGCTGTTTATTTGTTGTACTGCTCCCGAGGCATTTACCATTACACGAGTGTTACCCAAATGGTCTTTCATGTAATATTGGTATTGGGGTGTGCTTGTGGCCATGTCAACCATTCCCTCACCATGCAATATGTACTTTAATGCACCTGCTTCGTAAACAAAGTTACCATCGTAGTTGGTGATAACGCCCGTTGGCGATTTTTTAGCTAGTTTTTGCCCGTTGGCAGAGTAAATATACTCAATTGTTTCGTTATTGTTGCCTATTAACTTTTTAGGAAGGTTCAAATAGTTGTACTCAATGGTTTTGAGCTTCTTATTTTTATCGGTCACTAAGTTGCCATTTTTATCGTAGTTGTAATCGTTACCAATGGTGTTGCCATCGTTAAAACCTTGCGTTTTGTTTGTTCCTGTGGCAATATCGGTTACGCTCATTAGCTGGTTGCCCTGATATTTATAGGCGAGGTTATCTATTTGGTCGGCTTGTTTTTGACGTTGTAACCCTTTAATATTACCATTAAGGTCGTATCCGGTTATTACTTCATCGAAAGCGGTATTGCGTGTTAATGCATCGCCCTGAGCATACGATACTGCTAGCAGTCGGTTTAACCCATCGTAACTAAAGGTGTAGCCTCGCTTATCGCCCGACAGAGCAGCGGGTTTATCTTGAGTGTTTTGAATAGACAGTAATTACCAACATCGGTTGGATATTCGAAATAGCCTAGAGGGGTGTAACCAATTTGGCCATCTTTTTCAGCCACGAGCAGGAGTTAGCATTGTTCTTTTTTCAATAAGTACAGCTAATCTCTCTAGCTAGGCACCTTTTTTAGCGAGAAAATATTTTTGAAAAACTGTTAGTTTTCTTGCCGACACTATTTTACAGAAAAGACGACCGAGTGGTCGCCTTTTTTTTTATAACAACAAACGTTGTATTTATTAGCTTTTTTTGTTTGGAACTAAAGCAATTCCTAACTCATCTAATTGCAATTGATGAATTAACGAAGGGCTATCAATCATCATATCTCGACCCGAATTATTCTTTGGAAAAGCAATAACATCGCGAATTGAATCAGCACCTGAAAATAAGGCAACCCAGCGGTCGAAGCCAAAAGCAACTCCCCCATGCGGCGGCGCGCCATATTTAAAGGCATTCATTAAAAATCCAAACTGATACTCAGCATCTTCGGGGCTAAATCCAAGTATTGAGAACATTTTTTGTTGCAACGAATCATCGTGAATTCGAATAGATCCGCCACCAATTTCAACGCCGTTAATCACCAAATCGTAAGCATTGGCTCTCACATCTTTCGGGTTGGAATCCAATAAATGCAAATCCTCTAGCTTTGGCGAGGTAAACGGGTGGTGCATAGCATAATATCGCTGCGATGTCTCATCCCACTCCAAAAGTGGGAAATCAACCACCCACAACGGAGCAAAAACACCTTTTACTCTTAATCCCAAACGATTACCCATTTCAAGTCGAAGCTCACTTAAAGCCGATTGTGTTTTTTCTTTTTTTCCAGCTAGAATAAGAATTAAATCGCCTTGTTTTGCATCAAATTTAGCAGCGATATTTTTTAACTCAGCCTCGCTAAAAAATTTATCGACCGATGATTTCAAGGTCCCATCGGTATTATACCGGATATAAATTAAACCAGTTGCTCCTATTTGTGGCTTTTTCACAAAATCAGTCAGCTGATCAATCTCTTTACGCGTGTAAACGGCACAACCTTCGGCGCATATTCCGCCAATGTATTCGGCATCATCAAAAACTTTAAAATCATTCTTTCGAACTTCGGCACCTAACTCAACAAATTTCATATCAAAACGAATATCTGGCTTATCGCTACCATAATATTTCATGGCATTTTGATACGACAATCGAGGAAACTCATTGAGCGACACCCCTTTAATTACTTGAAACAGATGCTTGGTCATCCCCTCAAATGTCTCAAGAATATCGTTTTGCTCAACAAAAGCCATTTCGCAGTCGATTTGCGTAAATTCGGGCTGACGATCGGCACGTAAATCCTCATCGCGAAAGCATTTCACAATCTGAAAATACCGATCAAAACCAGCCACCATTAACAACTGCTTAAATACTTGAGGCGATTGCGGCAAGGCGTAAAACTGACCTTGATTCATGCGCGATGGAACCACAAAATCGCGTGCTCCTTCAGGCGTTGACTTAATGAGTACAGGCGTTTCAACTTCAATGAAATTTTTGCTATCCATGTATTTACGAACCTCAATGGCCATTTGGTGTCGAAGCATCAAATTATCGCGCACAGGGCGACGACGTAAATCAAGATATCTGTATTTTAATCGTAACTCTTCACCGCCATCGGTTTCATCTTCAATTGTAAATGGAGGTAATTCCGATGAGTTGAGTAACATAATTTTATCAACTAAAATTTCGATATCGCCAGTGGAAATTTTCGAGTTTTTATTACTCCGCTCGGCCACTTTACCTGTAACCTGAATAACAAATTCACGACCCAGTTTACGAGCTTCTTCACACTTGGAAGCATTTGTTTCCATATCGAAAACCAACTGTGTAATGCCGTAACGATCGCGCAGATCAACAAAAGTCATCCCGCCTAAATTACGTGCTTTTTGTACCCAGCCACTCAAAGTGATGGTTTGATTAATGTGTTCGGCTCTTAACTCGCCGCATGTATGAGTCCTATACATCCTAATGGGTTTAATTCTATGTTTGATAAGCTATTTTAAATAAACCATAAAGTTATCAAGAAAAACAACCAATTTAATCGGTTAAAATCTAATATCTTTAATCCCGCGAAATTAAGAAGAAAATTAGAAATAGGAATCGAAAAAATAAGATATAAAAGCCAAACATGAGTAAAATCAACTTTTCGGATGAATACTTTATGCAACTCGCTTTAAAAGAGGCTAAAGAAGCGTATTTAAAAGATGAAATTCCAGTGGGTGCCATTATTGTTTCGAACAATCAAATAATAGCCAAAGCCCATAATTTAACCGAAACATTAAACGATGTAACTGCACATGCCGAGATGTTGGCCATTACGTCAGCTTCCGAAACACTTGGCGGTAAATACTTAACCAATTGCACTTTATACATAACACTTGAGCCATGTGTAATGTGTGCAGGAGCTATTCAATGGTCGCAATTGAGCCGAATAGTATTTGGAGCTCCTGATCCACAAAGAGGATTCATGCGACACACCCCCATGATAAAGCATCCAAAAACATCTATCGAAGGACCTATTATGGAGCAAGCGTGTGGTGAACTGATTAAGCAGTTTTTTGCATCGAAACGGAATTAATTTTCTGCTAAATTAAACCTGAGAAATCCCTTATTTCGAATCCCTGATTAAATGTAAAAAACCATGTTTGTGATGTTTTTCAGCATCGGTATTTAGAAACCCCTGCCCCACTGCATCGTAAAAATAAACACCGGGTGCAGCTTTGGCACCACCAATATTACCATCCCACCCTTTTGCTGGATCGCTGGTTTCAAAAACTTTTCGTCCCCAACGGTTAACAATTACTAAACGAAAAGTTTTTAACGACCGGTAAGCCACTCTAAACTCATCCTGTATGCCATCGCCATTGGGTGTGAAGTAATTAGGTGCATCAATAAACGAATCCGACACATTAAACGTAATGACATCGCTTATATCCGAACACATCGAAATACTATTCTCAACCTCCAATGAAACTGGGTAATCGCCTTGCTCTTGAAAAGTAAAAATGGTACTGGCAGTATATTCCTTGCCTGTTTCTCCAAATTTCCACGAATAATCGGTAACATGACCTTGACTTCTTTTGTCGGTTCCATCAACCTCGCCTTTAAAACTAATTCTTAACGGAGCCGATCCTTTAGGGATGGTATTCGCTTCGTTTTTAACTTCGGGTTTGGTGCTCTCCCATTCAAAATTTGCTTTCACCGCAACTGCAGTAATTAATAATGGACTGCTTTCGTTCGATTCGACTCCTAAACCCGATTTTACAACCACTGAATACTCTGAATCGTTATAAAAACCATCTAAAGTAGCTGGATTCACCAATGATGTTTGAGTTTTAGCTGGTTGTGTACTGTTCCAAACATAGCTTAATAAATAATTCACAGCATACGCTTCTCCAGTTGTTGGATGATAATAAGTTAATGGCTTTAAAATACTTCCACTTGCATGCACTTTCAACTGATAACAGTTATTCTCAACCAAATTAGGAATTATACTCCCTGTTATTTCAGGGACAAAAACCCAACTGCGATAAGTGTTAGACCCACCGTTTTGATGATTAACAACCACCTGATATCCACCCTCAATAGCATTGTTTAATGTTGATGTCGAACCTAAATCGGTTTGAATAAAATCCCAAGAGTTAACCGAAGAGTTGTAACGATACCAAGTAAAAAAATGATTACCAGCCCCATTGATAGATATAGCCTGCAAGTCGATGGCAATTCCTTGTTTATAGAAATAGATTTGATCTTGAGCTCCTGACGAATAAGATGTTGGCGTAGAAAAAATTGTATTTGTTGCTACAATCTGACTCATGGCAACATCAACCGAAGAAATTAACACTGTCAGAACTAATATAATAGGCGTTAACCTTCTTGAAATTGCATTAAAACGCTTAATTTCGAGTTTATTTATGGATATAAAACCAAAACAGTTTATCATTGCAAAAATTGTTTTATTATATAAAGATCAATAGTAGGTTTGAATCCAAAAGTAACCGATATTTTTTGAACCTAAAAAAAACCTTCAAAAAAAGTCAAAATAAAAATGGAACTTACTCAATAACAACCTAATTACGTATAAATATTAAAAACATTTTATCAAAACAAAGTTAATTAGAAGTTAACTCACTATTTTTGTCAATCAAAAATGAATTTCAAGTGCACGATTATCTCTCGCAATTAAATAAATCTCAACACGAAGCTGTAGTTAACTCGCACGGAGCGTCGCTTATTATAGCTGGCGCAGGTTCGGGAAAAACACGCGTACTCACCTATCGCATAGCCCATTTGCTCGAACAAGGTGTTAAACCATCGCAAATATTGGCTTTAACATTTACCAACAAAGCAGCGCGTGAAATGAAACTGCGTATTGCAACAATTGTTGGGGATGATGTAGCTAAATATCTATGGATGGGTACCTTTCACTCCATTTTTGCTCGCATTTTACGTATGGAAGCTAAGAAAATTCATTACCCATCCTCATTCACCATTTACGATACAACCGACTCTAAAAGCCTCATCAAATCAATCCTCAAGGAGATGAAGTTGCCTGATAAAGTCTACAAACCAGGCGATATACTCGGCCGAATTTCATCGGCCAAAAACGATTTAATTACACCCAACGCCTACGCTCGCGACGTTAACCGAATGACTGCTGACAAAGCTGCTCAAAAGCCAATGGTTTATGAAATATATACCCGATACATGCGTCATTGTTTTAAATCGGGAGTTATGGATTTTGATGATTTATTATTAAACACAAATATTTTATTTCGCGATAATCCAGAAACCTTACTTAATTATCAAAATCGATTTCAATATATTTTGGTTGATGAGTATCAGGATACCAACTTATCGCAATACCGAATTATTAAAAAACTAGCCGAAAAACATCATAATATATGTGTAGTTGGCGATGATGCTCAAAGCATTTACAGTTTTAGAGGAGCCAAAATCGAAAATATCCTAAATTTTCGTAACGACTATCCTGGCTATCAGCTTTTTAAGCTAGAGCAAAATTATCGCTCAACACAAACCATTGTTGAAGCCGCTAACAGCATTATTGCCAATAATAAAGGTCAGATACACAAGCGAGTTTTTTCCGAAAAACCTGTTGGCAGCCCAATAAAAGTGCTCAAAGCTTATTCCGATGTTGAGGAAGGATACCTAATTGCCAATGAGGTGAAAGAGCAAATTCTCAAGCAAAACTGCTCATACAAAGATTTTGCAATTCTTTACCGCACCAATGCACAATCGCGTATTTTCGAAGAGGCATTTTTAAAACGCAATTTCCCCTATCGTATTTATGGTGGCCAATCGTTTTATCAACGAAAAGAAATTAAAGATTTACTAGCCTACTTTCGGGTTGTGATCAATCCCAACGATCAGGAATCCATCAAGCGAATAGTCAATTACCCAGCTCGTGGCATTGGCAATACCACAATGGAAAAACTGGAAGCCCAAGCTATAGCTGAGGATAAAAGCATTTGGGGTGTATTAACTACCTCTCCATTGGCCACACTCAATAGTGGAACACAAAAAAAGCTATCGGGATTTATCCAACTCATGTTACGATTCATGATGAAGGTGACCGAATTAAATGCTTATGACTTAGCAGTTGAAGTAGTTACCGAAAGTGGCATTTTAAAAGAACTTCATCAGGATAAAAGTGTTGAAAGTCAAGGTAGAATTGAAAACATCGAAGAACTTATTAACGCCATTAAAGAGTTCACATCTAACAAAATTGAAGCAGGAGAATCCCCATCGTTAGTCCATTTTTTGGAGGAGGTATCATTATTGACAGATCAGGACACGAATAACGATCAGGACGATAATAGAATCACCATGATGACGATTCACAGTGCCAAAGGACTGGAATTTAAAAATGTATATATTGTGGGTGTTGAGGAAGGCTTATTCCCCTCACCCATGTCGAGCGATACAGAAAAACAAATTGAAGAAGAACGACGTTTATTTTATGTTGCAATCACTCGAGCAGAAGACACAGCAACCATTTCGTTTGCCAAAAGCCGGTATAAATATGGCGAGATAAAATTCTCGTCGCCTAGCCGATTTATTGGTGAAATTGATCAAAAATTCCTTGATATATCAGGTATCGATTTATCATCAGATTCATCAACACTAGCAGGAATTCCCACAAACAGACAATCTTTTAATTCACCTAAGTTTCAACGACGGGAATCTGCTAGTCAGCCTAAATTTAATATTTCGAATCAATCCACTTCACCAGTAAATTTCAATTTCAATCAAATAGGCTCAAAACTAATCCCTGGAACCCGCGTTTTACATGACCGATTTGGCCAAGGCACCATTATTTCAATGATTGGAAATGACAATGATAAAAAAGCAATTATAGCTTTTGATAACACCGGAGAAAAACAATTATTACTTAAATTTGCCAAACTTAAAATTTTAAATTAATTTCGCTTCGTAAAACTTCTAGAAGTGTCTCTTTTTTAAGGCAACTAATTGCTAAGTTTCATTACAAGACACTCACCTGTAACTACACACTTTTATAAATGGATTATAATTCAAACAGAAAACAACTGGTCTTACCGGAGTATGGTCGCCATGTACAAAAAATGGTTAATCATGCCATATCTATCGAAGATAGGGAAGAGCGCTCCCGTTGCGCCAAAACCATCATAGTTATTATGGGCAACATGTTCCCTCACCTTAGAGATGTTGCTGATTTTAAACATAAACTATGGGATCATTTGGCAATTATGGCCGAATTCAAATTGGATATAGATTTCCCATATGAGATTCCTGAACCAGCAACTTTTCAAACTAAACCTGAAGTTGTTCCCTATTCATCGCAACGCATAAAATTTATGCATTATGGCAAATTAGTGGAAGTATTAATTGAAAAGGCTATTATTCATGAAAATGAAGAAGAAAAAAAAGCACTAATTCAACTCATTGCCAATCACATGAAAAAATCTCTCTTAACATACAATAGAGATGCAGCCAGTGATGAACGAGTAGTTGCTGATTTAAAAAGACTATCAGGAGGGAAACTAACTGTTGAGGATGATATTAAGTTTCCCGAATTCAAAGATTCAGCACCGGCAAAGCAATTTCGTCCCCAGAAAAAGCAAAAAATTAAAAAACTATAATATTTTCGCACGTTCACCACATGAGCAGTTTCGAAATTGAAGGAGGACGCTATCTAAAAGGCGAACTCAGCCCACAAGGGGCAAAAAATGAAGCACTACAGGTTATTTGCGCAACACTGCTAACCTCCGAACCCATTACCATTCAAAATATTCCCAATATATTGGATGTTAACAATCTAATCGACTTGTTATCTCGAATGGGCGTTGAAACCAAACGATTAACTCCAGATGTTTGCACTTTTAAGGCCAAAGACGTGGATTTGACCTATATGCAATCTGATGATTTCAAAAAACGAGCTGCATCTTTACGAGGTTCAATCATGATAATGGGGCCATTACTGGCACGTTTTGGCAAAGCTTATTTTCCTAAACCAGGAGGTGATAAAATTGGCCGAAGACGATTAGATACCCATTTCTTAGGATTCGAAAAAATGGGTGCTAAGTTTGTTTTTAATCCCGATGAGATATTTTATACTGTAGAAGCATCCAATTTAAAAGGTGTCTACATGCTTTTAGACGAAGCATCGGTTACAGGAACAGCCAACATTGTTATGGCGGCAGTATTAACGCCTGGAACAACAACGATATACAACGCAGCTTGCGAACCTTACGTTCAACAACTTTGTAGAATGCTGCAACAAATGGGAGCTACTATTAATGGCATCGGATCGAATCTACTAACAATTACTGGTGTTGATCAATTAGCAGGATGCACACACACTCTTCTTCCAGATATGATTGAAATTGGCAGTTTTATAGGTTTGGCAGCCATGACCTCATCGGAAATAACCATAAAAAATGCCCGCATCGACCAATTGGGAATTATACCGTACGCCTTTTCGCGTTTAGGCATTCGAATGGAATTTAAAAACGATGATATATTTATTCCACGTCAGCAAAACTACGAAATAGATACTTTTATTGATGGATCTATTATGACCATTGCTGATGCACCATGGCCGGGCTTAACTCCCGATTTGCTAAGTATATTTTTAGTAGTTGCGACTCAGGCTAAAGGAAGTGTGCTTATCCATCAAAAAATGTTTGAGAGCCGTCTTTTCTTTGTCGATAAACTCATTGATATGGGAGCTCGGATTATTTTATGCGACCCACACAGAGCCAGTGTAATTGGCATGAATAAAGAGACTCCATTAAGAGCAGCCACCATGTCATCGCCAGACATTCGAGCTGGAGTGTCGCTTTTGATTGCGGCTATGTCAGCTCAAGGGAAAAGCACGATACATAACATCGAGCAAATCGATCGTGGTTATCAAAATATCGATGAACGATTAAATGCTATTGGGGCATCAATCAAACGAGTTGATTAAAAACGAATAACAATTGAATAAAAAAGAGGTGTTTTATGACAATAATTCACCTCTTTTTATTTTCTAAATATTCAAACAAGACCTTAAAACTGCATCGTTTCGCAACGAATTCACTAATTTAAACCTCAAAATACAAAAAATAACACCTCTGATTTTCAAGAACTTAAGTGTGTTTTGTATAAAATTAACATTATTTATCTATTTTCCAATAAAAATAAAATTGTTTTTTCTGCTTTGCAGCATATCTTTGTAATCGAATTACACCCCTTAATCATCAGAATATTCACTTTAATCTAAATATTCTTATTGTCGCCATTTTTTTATAAATCTTTGTGGCGAATTTGTTTCACGAATTAAAAAAACATGAAATTATTAAAACTAACAATTGCGATTGCTGTCGTAGGATTTGCATTTTTGTCGTTTATCAATGAAACGAACAAAGTTCATACAGGATTGAAGATCGGCAATAGCGCACCCCTTATCAACGAAAAAACTATTGATGGATTGAAGATCGATTTGAATTCGTTAAAAGGGAAGATGGTACTAATTGATTTCTGGGCCTCATATGACGCCAACTCTAGAATAGCAAATTCCGAAAAATCAGCACTTTACCAAGAATTCCAAGCCAATAAATTTTCGAATGCTGATGGATTTACTATTGTAAGCATCTCATTAGATCGCTTTAAAAACCCTGTTATAAAAGCAATTGCAACCGACAATTTAGTTTATCCATTGCATATCTGCGATTACAAAGGCAATGATTCCCCTTTGGTAAAGCTGTACCGTGGTCAAAACATGGTTAAATATCTTCTAGATGGAGATGGCCGAATTGTAACTTCATCAACCTCATTATCAGACATTAAAGCTACGCTTCAAAAACTCTCACAAAAACAAACCATCTGATTTACGAATGTCACTATTTGTTTTGCACGATAATTGCTATTTTGCTTAGAATACGAATAGGTTAGACTAAAAGAATTGTTTTTATGAAGAAGATACTTAGTGTTTTGCCGTTACTATTGTTTGTTGTTTCACTTGAAGCTCAAACAATTACCGGATTAGAAATTGGGCAAAAAGCACCTGAATTATCGTTCAACTCGCCTGAAGGAAAAGAGATTAAACTATCATCACTTAAAGGTAAAGTTGTATTAATTGATTTTTGGGCATCGTGGTGTGGCCCATGTCGACATGAAAATCCAGCGGTTGTAGCAGCTTACAACGAGTTTAAAAATAAAGCGGGTAAAGGTTTTGAAGTGTACAGTGTTTCATTAGACAAAAGCAAAGATGCTTGGATCAAAGCAATAGAAACAGATAAATTAAGCTGGGCATCGCATGTAAGCGATTTAGGTGGATGGAAAAGTAACGGAGCACAATTGTATTCGGTAAACTCTATTCCTGCAAATTTTTTAATTGATTCGAAAGGAATTATAATTGCCAAGAACCTTAGAGGGGAGCAGCTAATACTGACATTAAAAGGAATACTTAAATAGCAATAGTTAGGAGAAACTGCCAATTATTGAATAAAAATTAAGAGGGATGAATTTGATTCACCCTCTTTTTGTTTAAAACAGGTTTAAACCTGTCAATTTGGCAAAAAATGGGGAATGGCAGAATAATTGTATAAATTTGCGCGCCAATCAGATAAAAACAAACAAACCAAATGAGCAAAAAAGCACACAAAGAAAAAGTTGAAGGCCCTGAAAAAATGGAGATAAATGACGACAATCAGGTAGATGATATACTTGAAAACACCGAAACTGCTTCAACAGAAGAAAATTGTTGCAAAAGTGCAGAAGACGAAATTGCAGCAATCAACCTAAAATACAACGAAATAAACGATAAATACTTACGTCTTTCAGCCGAGTTCGACAACTACCGTAAAAGAACATTGAAAGAGAAAATGGAATTAACCAAAACAGCTGGAGAAAATATTCTAAAAGGGATATTACCTGTTGTGGATGATTTTGAAAGAGGTTTATCGCACGTAGATGATTCAAAGGATTTGAATGCTGTTAAAGAAGGTATTTATTTGATATACAATAAATTTAAAGACTTCTTAAACCAGCAAGGAATTAAAGAAATTGAAGCCAAAGAACTTCCTTTCGATACTGACTTGCACGAAGCGATTACACACATCCCAGCATCAAGTCCTGAAATGAAGGGTAAAGTGATTGAATGCGTGGAAAAAGGCTATATGCTACACGATAAAGTTCTTAGATTTTCAAAAGTGGTAATTGCCCAATAACACAAACTCCATGTCAAAAAGAGATTTTTACGAAATACTTGAAGTGTCGAAATCGGCATCAGCTGAGGAGATAAAGAAAGCCTACCGAAAAAAGGCCATTCAATATCATCCTGATAAAAACCCAGGCGATAAAGCATCGGAGGAGAAATTTAAAGAGGCTGCTGAAGCCTATGAGGTATTAAGCAATACAGAAAAACGCCAGCGATATAACCAATATGGACATGCAGGAGTTGGTGGTGCATCTGGAGGTGGTGGTGGATTCGGAGGTGGAATGTCAATGGATGATATTTTCTCTCATTTTGGCGATATTTTCAGTGGTGGTTTTGGCGGTGGATTTGGTGGTTTTGGCGGCGGCGGGAGCTCTCGAGGCGGCCGTAGAGTTAACAAAGGAACGAACTTAAGAGTTAAAGTAAAACTTAACCTTCAAGAGATTGCCAATGGAGTTGAGAAAAAATTAAAAGTCAAAAAATACGTTGAGTGTAAACATTGTACAGGAACAGGTGCAGCAGCAGGATCAAGTCACAGTACTTGTTCAACGTGTAATGGGCAAGGGCAAGTGATACGTATTAGCAATACCATTTTAGGGCAGATGCAAACCCAATCGACCTGTCCTACTTGTAATGGTGAAGGGAAAATTATTACTCAAAAATGTGCTCAATGCGCCGGCGAAGGTATAATGAAAGATGAGGAAATCTTAACCATTAATATACCTGCTGGAGTTGAAGAAGGCATGCAATTATCTGTTTCAGGACGAGGAAATGCAGCCCGACGAGGTGGTATCAATGGAGATTTATTAGTTGTGATTGAAGAAGAAGCACATCCCGAACTCATCCGCGATGGTAATGATGTTGTTTTTAATCTTCATTTAAGCATACCAGATGCGGTGCTTGGTTCAACGGTAGAGATTCCAACCATTGAAGGACGAGTGAAAGTAAAGATAGATGCAGGTACTCAGCCAGGCAAAACGCTTCGTTTAAGAGGAAAAGGAATACCTGAAGTCAATGGATATGGTAAAGGCGATTTATTGGTTCGAGTTCAGGTTTTCATCCCCAAAGAACTCTCGAAAGAAGATAAAAAATCGGTTGAAAAGCTAAAAGAATCAACTACTTTTGAACCCAAACCTAGCGATGCAGAAGAAGCAGGTTTTTTTAACCGCGTGAAAAACATGTTTGAATAACAATACCTAATCATACAAAAACGCCCGATAAAAGAAATTTCATCGGGCGTTTTCGTGTTTTATTCCTGACCTTTATAGGTTAATTGAAAAATATCGGTTCGTCGATCGTTTAGGTTTCGAACACTGCCGTACCGATGCAATTCGGCCAACAAGTCCAAATCCACATCGGCCACTAAAATCATTTCGGTATTCGGTGTCGCTTCTGCTTTTACGCCATTGGCAGGAAATGCAAAATCGCAGGGTGTAAATACCACCGACTGGGCATAATTAATGTCCATATTCTCCACCTTAGGCAAATTACCTACACTTCCGGCAATGGCCACATAACACTCGTTTTCGATGGCACGCGCCTGAGCACAATGTCGAACTCGAGAGTAGCCATTTTGAGTGTCGGTTAAGAATGGCACAAACAACACTTTCATCTTCTGATCGGCCAAAATCCTAGCTAATTCAGGAAACTCAACATCGTAGCAAATTAAAACGCCAATTGTTCCACAGTCGGTTTGAAACGTTTTTATTTTTGATCCACCAGACAAGCCCCAAAACTTGGCTTCATCGGGTGTGACATGAATTTTTTCATACTCTTCATACGTTCCATTTCGTCGGCAGAGATAACCCACATTGTACAGCTTGTCGCCACGCATAGCAGGCATGCTACCAGTTATGATATTAACATTGTAACTGACTGCAAACTCCATGAATTTCTTGCGAATATCCTCTGTAAACGTGGCTAAATGACGAATAGCCTGCGCTTCGCTCAGGTTATTCGATTTGGACATTAATGGCGCGTTAAAAAACTCAGGGAACAATATAAAATCGCTCTTGTAACCCGAAACGGCATCCACAAAAAACTCAACGCTATCGAACAGTTCTGGCAATCCGCTAAAATGTCTCATTTGCCATTGAACCAATCCCAAACGCACAATGGGCTTATAATTGCTTCGTTTAACACCTCGTTGCGTATAGTAAATATTATCCCATTGCAACAAAGCAGCAAACTCTTTCGACTCCAAATCACCAGGCATGTAGCCTTTAAGGACTTTTTTTACGTGAAAATCGTTGGCCAACTGAAAATTAAGCGTTGGATCATGAATTTCGCGCATTTTCACCTTTTGAATGTACTCTTTGGGAGTCATTTCATCGGAATACTTATGATAATTTGGTAGTCTACCGCCAAAAAGTATGGCTTGAAGATTAAGCTTTTCACACAGCTCTTTCCGCGCATCGTATAATCGCCTTCCTAAACGAAGTCCACGGTTCTCGGGACGGATAAACACATCAATGCCATACAACATGTCACCCTTAGGCGTATGTGTATTAAACGTGTAATTCCCGGTTATTTCACTGTAGGTATGTTCATCACCAAAATGTTCGTATCGAATAATAATGGATAAAGCACATCCAGCCACTTCACCATTAACCAAAACAGCCAATTGTCCCTCTGGAAAAATATTCAGCAATGTTTTTACCTGCTCCTCTTGCCAATACGCACCGGGCCAATTGCTATAGGCTTCAATCATTGATGTTTTTAATCCTTGATAATCCTCGATGCGTAAATTACGCAACTCTACTCGTGTTGAATCTTCCATATATATTCTTGATTTTTAAATCGATTGTGAAGTTAGTTAGAAAGAAAATTGCATATTGAAAAATAATTCAAAATATCATTCACTTCACAGAGAATTCTACAATTTAATTCCAATAAGATAAATATCCCTTTTTTTGTGGATGATGAAAATTTTACATCATCATTATTGCAAATACAAAATCTATTACTTAAACTTGCGATCTAATTAACAATTGTAACGAAACAATGTTTTCAACTAACAAATATTGGTGGTGGCACGGATACAACTTTCAACCCAGAGGTGAGAGCTAAAGTCGTATGCTATCTAACTAAAGATATATAGGCTTGCCGATTCCTCGGCAAGCCTTCTTTTTTTCTATTAAAAAGCAAAAAACCATGACAACCATTTCAATTAAAACACATTACACAAAAATCCCTGCTGGCATTGCCGATGTAATTACACCTGTAAGCATATACCTTCGTCTGCGCGATTTGTATCCCAACACGCTTCTTTTAGAAAGCTCTGATTATCACAGTCAGAAAAACTCCATGTCCTACATCTGTTTTGGTGCCGAGGCTGAGTTTAAAGTGGATGGAAATAAGTTAACAACTCAGTATCCCAATGAAAAACCAGAACAAAAAACTCTAACGAGTTATCAAGATGTTCCATCATTATTAGATTCATTTATTAAAAATTTCAGCATCGAACAAAAAGGCCCAGTTATTATCAATGGGTTATTTGGTTATTCGTCGTACGATGCGGTGCAGTATTTCGAGAACATCAAATTTAAAGCACCAAGCGAGAATGGCTATCAAATTCCTGAAATGCGATACATCCACTATCGATACGTCATTGCCTTTAACCACTTTAACAATCATATTTACTTGCTCGAGAACCTCTACACGGGCGAGGAGAGCAATAGCGATTCCATTTTAGAAATACTAATAAACCGCACCATTCCTTCATTTCAATTTAAGCCACTCGATACCGAAACATCGAACATTACCGATGAGCGATTTATGGAGATGGTGAAAAAAGGCAAGGAGCATTGCTTTAAAGGCGATGTATTTCAAATTGTGTTAGCACGCCAGTTTTCGCGCAAGTACCAAGGCGACGAATTCAATGTTTACCGTGCTCTGCGCAATATCAACCCTTCTCCTTACCTCTTCTTTTTCGATTATGGCGGATACAAAATTTTCGGCTCATCACCCGAGGCTCAGTTGGTGATAAACCAAGGTGAGGCAACCATTAACCCCATTGCCGGCACGTTTAAGCGCACTGGCGACGATGAAAAGGACAAAGAACTGGCCATTCAGTTGAGTCTCGACCCCAAAGAAAATGCAGAACATGTGATGTTGGTCGATTTGGCTCGAAACGACTTAAGTCGAAATTGCAACCATGTGGCCGTAAAAACCTACAAAGAGGTGCAGTACTATTCGCATGTTATTCACTTGGTTTCCGATGTTCGTGGTGAATTAAAGGAAGGCTCGAATGTTTGCCGAATTATGGCCGACACCTTTCCAGCAGGAACCTTGTCGGGTGCACCTAAATTTAAAGCCATGCAATTGATTGATAAATATGAAAATCAAAACCGTGGTTTTTATGGCGGATGCATTGGCATTTTAGGTTTCGATGGCACATTTAACCAAGCCATAACCATTCGTACTTTTTTGAGTAAAAACAACACGCTCTACTATCAGGCAGGTGCCGGCGTGGTAGCCGCATCGGTCGAAGAGAGCGAATTGAATGAAGTCAACCATAAGCTCGGAGCACTAAAACGAGCCATTGATATGGCAGCTGAATTTTGAAAAAAGAGACGCAAGATTGTGTTAATGTGCTAATGTGCTAATGTGCTAATGTGCTAATGAGATGATGAGATATAAGATTATGAAACATGAGATATCTTGATACTTAATACTAAAAATTGAAAAAAATGAAAATATTAGTTCTCGATAATTACGACTCCTTTACCTACAACTTGGTTCATTACGTTGAGGAGCTAACCGACATTAAAGTAGATGTGTTTCGTAACGATGAAATATCACTTGATGATGTGGATTTGTACGACAAAATCATCCTATCACCAGGGCCAGGCTTACCCGACGAAGCAGGTATTTTAAAACCTTTGATTGCGCGATACGGCAAAACCAAAAGCATTTTAGGTGTTTGCCTAGGATGTCAAGCCATTGGCGAGGTTTTTGGCGGTTCGCTCATCAATCTAAACAAGGTGTTTCATGGCATTGCAACGCCAGTGAGTGTGATCGACCGCAAAGAATTTGTATTTAATGGTGTTCCCGATACGTTTATGGCTGGGCGTTACCATTCGTGGGTAATCAACGAAACCGATTTCCCAAAGAGCTTAGTCATTACCTCGCGCGACGAGTCAGGCCAAATCATGGGCGTTCGCCACAACGAGTACAATATTCGCGGCGTTCAATTCCATCCCGAATCCATCCTCACCGAACACGGCAAACTCATGATTAAAAATTGGTTAACGAACTAAGGTCTAAGACCTATTAATTGTTTTAGTTTTGCTATTAATGAATCAATCAACTGAATAAAACACGACATTTATTCCTATAAAGTAATAAATCCCCCACATATGTTACAACCCACACTTAAACACCTGTTCGAACATAAAACGTTGACGAAAGAAATATCCAAGGAGATTTTAACCAACATAGCTTCGGACAAATACAACAAATCGGAGATTGCCGCATTTTTAACTGTCTTTCAAATGCGCCCCATTACGGTTGACGAGTTAACTGGTTTTCGAGATGCGCTGCTTGAGCTGTGTATTCGCATCGATCTGGGTGATTTCAACACCATTGACATGTGCGGCACTGGTGGCGACAGCAAAAACACATTCAACATCAGCACATTAGCATCATTGGTGGTGGCTGGTGCGGGAGCTAAAGTTTCCAAACATGGCAATTACGGCGTGTCATCGTCGTGCGGCTCATCAAACGTGATGGAATATTTGGGCTATCAGTTTACCAGTGATGCTGAAAAATTAAAGCGACAGCTCGACAAGGCAAACATCTGCTTTTTGCATGCCCCCCTTTTTCACCCAGCCATGAAAGCAGTTGCACCCATTCGTAAAGAACTTGGCGTGAAAACTTTTTTCAACATGCTTGGGCCAATGGTCAATCCATCATTACCACAAAATCAGTTAGTGGGGGTATTTAGTTTGGAGTTAGCGCGCTTGTACCAATACATTTATCAACAAGGAACGAAGAACTTCTCAATCATTCACAGTTTAGACGGTTACGATGAAGTCTCGTTAACGAGTCCATTTAAAGTGATCACCAAGCAAGGCGAATCCCTGTTAAATCCATCGGACTTAGGAAAATCGCTTTTAATGGAAAACGACCTTTACGGAGGCGAAACCATTGAACAATCAGCAAAAATTTTCACCACAATTTTGGATGGAAAAGGTACACCGGCTCAAAACAATGTTGTGATTGCCAATGCTGCCATGGCCTTGCACTGCTACGAACCATCAAAATCAATAAGCGATTGTTTATCGGGGGCTGAGGAGTCGCTGAAACAAGGGAGAGCGAAAAATGCATTGAAAA
This sequence comes from Bacteroidales bacterium, assembly GCA_038212305.1. Lineage (GTDB taxonomy): Bacteria > Bacteroidota > Bacteroidia > Bacteroidales > Marinilabiliaceae > JBBQUP01. The sequence goes on along the minus strand of JBBQUP010000007.1, from coordinate 40,248 downwards.
TATTGCTGGAAATATAGGTAATGTGACAATGTGCTAATTGGATAATGTGCTAATGTGCTAATTGGATAATGTGCTAATGTGCTAATTAGTAAATGTGCTAATGTGCTAATTAGATGAGAGGATTTGGGGGGGTGAAAGATTATAAAGGCTATTAATTAGCTTCGTTTTTTTTGATGCGTGACGCAATTATGGATTTAATAATCTAAAACTATCCTGACAACATAGTATAAAGCAAAATAAATTAAAATATTTCTATGAACATACTTGACAAGATAATAGCAAATAAACGCATCGAAGTTGAATTGGCCAAACAGCAAGTCTCTATTAAAGAGCTTGAAACCTATGTCTATTTCAATCAAACCGTTCCATCACTTAAAGCTTTTTTAAGTGATAAATCAAAAAATGGCATCATAGCCGAATTCAAACGGCAGTCGCCCTCGAAAGGCATTATTAACGACAAGGTGACTGTGCCCGATGTGGTTAAAGGCTACGAAAAAGCAGGTGTTTCGGCATTGAGCATCTTAACCGACAAGCTGTTTTTTGGTGGCTCGCCCCCCGATTTAACGCTTGGCCGCGAATCGGTTGCTATTCCCATTCTTCGTAAGGATTTCATCATCGACCCCTATCAAATTTACGAAGCGAAAGCCATTGGTGCCAGTGCCATCCTACTTATTGCAGCGGCTTTAACTCCTAAGCAAGCAAAGGAACTGGGAGCGACAGCCAAACAATTGGGCCTTGATATTTTAATGGAGGTACACAATCATCAAGAACTGGATATTATGAACGAGTACGTTGATGTGGTGGGTGTGAACAATCGCGATTTGAAAACTTTCGAGCTTTCGTTGCAGCGCAGTGTTGAGCTATCGGAAGCCATGCCAAAAGCAACCTTGAAAATTAGTGAAAGCGGCATTCATTCGGTCGAAGACATTCTTTTTCTGCGCCAGCATGGGTTTCAAGGATTCTTAATTGGCGAAAACTTTATGAAACAAGCTAATCCTGCCGAAGCTTGTATGGCTTTTTGTGCCGAACTCGACCTAAAAACTGACAAAAGTCACTATCTTTAGTCCCCAAATAGAACCACTCGTAACCGTGCGAACTAACACTCATGGATAATTTCCCTCTTGGCATAAAAGTATGTGGCATGCGTGAGCCAAATAACATTAGGCAACTCATGACCTTAAAGCCCGATTGGATTGGATTTATTTTCTATCCAAAATCGCCACGATTTGTGGGAGAAGAGTTTGACACCACGGCATCGCAACTCGCATCTGGAGCTAAAAAAACGGGCGTCTTTGTGAATCAAACCATTGATTACATCCAGTCGAAAATCGAACGATACAGTTTAAATGCGCTACAGCTTCATGGCAGTGAATCGCCCGAAATGTGCGCAACACTAAAGTCTCAAGGCGTTACCATCATTAAAGCTTTTAGTGTTGATGAGTCGCTCGACTTCGCTCCAATGCAGAGCTATGTTGACCATGTCGATTATTTTTTATTCGACACCAAAACTAGCGGACACGGTGGAAGCGGACAAAAATTTGACTGGCAACTACTCACCAATTATCCGTATTCAAAACCATTTTTTTTAAGTGGAGGAATTGATGAGTCAGATGCCTCAACCATAATAAAACTAAACATTCCACAGTTAGCATGCATCGATTTAAACAGCAAATTTGAGATTTCACCTGGCGTGAAAAACATTGAAATGCTAAAAACATTTCTCAATCAATTACAACAATATCAAACAGTTAAATCACATCACACCAATCATATATGACAAATTATCATGTAGATAAAAACGGCCATTATGGTGAATTTGGAGGAGCTTACGTTCCCGAAATGCTCCAGCCCAACGTCGATGACCTATGCCGTCGATACCTTCCCATTATTGAGTCGAGCGAATTCCAAACCGAATATTTGGATTTGCTAAAAGACTATGTTGGACGTCCTTCGCCGCTATACCTTGCCAAGCGTTTATCGGAGAAATATGGCACCACCATTTATCTCAAGCGTGAAGATTTGAATCATACGGGTGCTCATAAAATCAACAACACCATCGGTCAGATACTCATTGCTAAAAAAATGGATAAGAAGCGCATTATTGCCGAAACGGGTGCTGGACAACATGGCGTTGCAACTGCAACCGCCTGCGCCCTAATGGGATTGCAATGCGTGGTTTACATGGGTGCAACAGACATTGAACGTCAGGCTCCCAATGTGGCACGCATGAAAATGCTGGGTGCTGAGGTGATTCCGGCCATGTCGGGCAATAAAACACTAAAGGACGCGACCAATGAAGCATTGCGCGATTGGATTTGCAACCCATTGGATACGTTTTATTTAATTGGCTCAGTGGTAGGACCTCATCCTTACCCCGATATGGTGGCTCGCTTACAAGCCATTATTAGCGAAGAGATAAAATGGCAGTTAAAAGAAAAAATTGGCACCGAACTTCCCAACTACATCATTGCGTGTGTGGGTGGAGGCAGCAATGCGGCCGGTTCATTTTATCATTATTTAGATAATCCCGAAGTAAAACTGGTGGCTGTGGAAGCATCAGGGTTGGGAATCGACTCAGGTGAAACAGCTGCAACCATTGCCATTGGTGATGTGGGCGTGATTCATGGAAGTAAAACCTACCTAATGCAAGATGACGATGGTCAGATCATTGAGCCTTACAGCTTATCAGCAGGGTTAGATTATCCTGGTATCGGCCCTCAACATGCCCACTTGAAAAAATCGGGGCGCGCCATCATTTTGTCCGCGACCGACGATCAGGCATTGGAATCGGTGATGGAACTAACCCGTCTCGAAGGCATTATTCCGGCGTTGGAATCGGCTCATGCCTTGGCGGCACTACCTCAAATAAAGTTTTCTCCCAAAGATATTGTGGTTGTAACCATATCGGGACGAGGCGATAAAGATTTAGAAACCTACATGAACCGTTTTAACCTCAAATAAAACAGCATTATGGCTCCAATGCAACTTGTTGACCATTCGTACAAACTCGATCAAATTATTCCCATTGGACGCAATGCGGCCGAATATCTGCGGATGTTTAATCTTTACAACATTCACGAAAGTCGGTCGTTTATCGATTGTGGTGCAGGTCCATCGTGCTTTAATGCACAAATGACTGAACAAGGCAAGCAGGTAGTATCTATTGACCCTTTGTATCAGTTCAACGATGCTCAAATAAAACAGCGCATCAATGATACCTTTCCAGAGTTGATTGAGAAAATCCACCACAACAAACATCTCTTTCGGTGGGATTATTTTAATGGAGTGGAAGAGCTGATGGAGTCGAGAAGTCAAACCATGAAGCTATTTTTAGCCGATTACGAGCAAGGCAAAAGTACAGGACGATATCAAACCGCTTCACTTCCAAAGTTGCCTTTTGGCGATAATGCTTTCGATATTGCATTGAGTTCGCACCTACTATTTTTGTACAGTTCAACGCTCGATGCCGAATTTCATTACCAAGCCATTCTTGAAATGATGCGCGTAGCCAAAGAGACTCGCATATTTCCGCTTATTGATCAAACCGGAGAAGTATCGCCCTGGCTGCGCGACACTGTCCGTCGAGTGCTCGAAGCGGGATTTCACACTCAATTGGTGAACGTTCCTTACGAGTTTCAAAAAGGAGCCAATCAATGTTTAATAATTCGCAAACCCTTTTCAATTGTCAATCCATGAACCGCATAAAAGAACTATTTAAGACCAAAAAAGAGATTCTCTCTATCTATTTTACAGCAGGCTATCCCAACTTGACTGACACGGTGCCAATTATCAAAGCATTGGAAAAAGCAGGCGTTGATTTAATTGAGATTGGCATGCCATTCTCCGATCCTTTAGCCGATGGTCCAACCATACAGGCAAGCAGCCAGACTGCGCTTCATAACGGAATGTCGATAAAAATTCTTTTCGAGCAGCTCAAGGAGATTCGAAAATCCGTTAGCATACCTTTGATTTTAATGGGCTATTTCAATCCCGTTCACAAATTTGGCTTAGATAATTTTCTGGAAAAATGTGCCGAAACAGGCATCGATGGAACCATCATTCCTGATCTTCCTTTCGATGAGTATTTGAATACTTACAAAGAGAAATTTGAGGCCAACAAGGTTTCGAACATCTTCTTGATTACGCCCCAAACACCCGAATCGAGAATTAAACTCATCAACAATAACAGCACAGGCTTTATCTACATGGTTTCATCTGCTGCTATTACCGGAGCAAAAACCGGATTATCCGACAGTCAGATAAGCTATTTCGAACGCATAAAAGCGATGAAACTGGAGAATCCCACCTTAATTGGATTCGGAATCAGCGACCACAAATCGTTCAAGACGACTTGTCAATATTCAAGTGGAGCCATTGTGGGTAGTGCATTTGTAAAATTACTAAGCGAATCGAAAAACTTGGAGGCCGATATCCTACAATTTGTTACCAACATAAAAACAGAGGAATCCCTGTAAAAACACTTGTTTAAAATGACATCAACCCAACATACCACAGCCATCGTTCGAATTCATTGTCCCGATCAACGGGGCATTGTTGCGCGAGTAACCGATTTTATTCACCGTAACAATGGCAATGTGGTGGCGCTCGATCAGCACACCGACAAACAAGACGATCGGTTTTTTATGCGAATTGAATGGGAACTGGAAGGATTTGCATTAACTCGCGAACAGATAGAACCTGCCTTTCAGCATGCCATCGCCACACCCTGCCACATGAGCTGGAAACTCGATTTTTCGGACATAAAGCCTCGCATGGCCATTTTCGTTTCGAAACTTTCGCACTGTTTGTATGACATCTTAGCTCGTTATCAGGGCAATGAGTTAGACGTAGAGCTCCCTTTGATTATCAGTAACCATGCAGACTTACAACATGTTGCGGAAAAGTTTGGAATCGACTTTATACACATCCCCAAAACGGCGGAAAACAAAGCCGAACAAGAGGCAAAAGAGGTTGAGTTAATCAAACAATACAACATCGACTTAATTGTTTTGGCTCGTTACATGCAAGTGCTTTCACCCGCTTTCGTGAACCGTTTTCCAGAACAAATCATCAACATACATCACTCGTTTTTGCCTGCATTCATGGGTGCCAAGCCTTATCATGCTGCACATGCGCGAGGAGTGAAAATTATTGGCGCTACCAGTCACTATGTCACATCCGATTTAGATGCAGGGCCAATTATCGATCAGGGAATCACACGCATTTCGCACCACGACTCGATTGAGCGATTGGTGCAAAAAGGTAAAGACATCGAAAAAATTGTGCTTTCACGAGCAGTTAAAGTACATTTGCAACGTAAATCGCTGGTTTACAACAACCGAACTATTATTTTCGATTAACATGTTTATTATGAATACAATATCTTCATTCACACGTAGCACTTTCCTAACCTTTTTACTTAGCCTGTTTTTCATGAATTCATTAATTGCTCAAACAATAGACGATAGAGGTTATATTGTAAAAATTGGTGATCAAGCACCTGATTTTTCAACAACAACTACCGATGGCAAAAAATTTGACCTCAAGGATACAAAGGGCAAAGTGGTGATGTTGCAATTTACGGCCAGTTGGTGTGGCGTATGCCGAAAAGAGATGCCTCTCATTGAAACCGAAATTTGGCAAGCCCACAAAAACAAAGGATTGGTAGTTGTTGGCATCGACCTAAAAGAACCCCTCGAAACCATAAAACAATTCCGTCAGCAAACTGGAGTAACCTACCCCTTGCTTTTGGACATCGATGGTGAGATATTTGAAAAATATGCTGATAAAGAGGCGGGTGTTACCCGAAATGTGCTTATCGACAGAAACGGAAAAATCATTTTCATGACTCGTCTTTACAATGAAATAGAGTTTAAAAAATTAGTCAACAAAATTGCTGAGGAGTTGGATAAAAACTAACCCTCAACATAAAGCAACATCAAAAAAAAGATATGACTTTTTCAACGAATCAAAACATAGTTATCATTAAATACAATGCCGGAAACATCCGCTCGGTAAACAATGCTCTGGTGCGATTGGGTTTAGATGCGACCATCACAGCCGATCCGGAGCTCATTCGCAAAGCCGACAAAGTGATATTCCCAGGTGTAGGCGAAGCCAGTACCACCATGAAACACTTGAATAAAACAGGTCTTTCGACACTCATCACCGAACTTAAGCAGCCTGTTTTAGGCATCTGTTTAGGCATGCAACTCATGTGCAGTCACTCCGAAGAGGGCGATGTGCCTTGCCTAGGTATTTTCGATGAGAAGGTTCAGAAATTTTTGCTTCCAAATCCCAATCCTGCCAATTTTAAAGTGCCGCAAATGGGATGGAACAGCATTACCAACTTAAAATCCGACTTGTTCGATGCCACTTTAGAAGAGCAATTCGTTTATTTTGTACACAGCTATTACGTGGCTTTTGGGAAAGATACAGCAGCCACAACCAACTATTTGTTACCTTATAGCTCGGCCTTGCAAAAAGATAATTTTTTCGCCACTCAATTTCACCCCGAAAAAAGTGGGCCGATTGGTGAAAGAATTCTGATTAACTTTTTAAAACTTTAATAAGTATTCCTAAGGAAACAAGGACGTGTTTTACTTAGATAACTAACTCATTAACAACAGAAAATAAAAACAACAAATAGGTCTTCAACCTAAACTCGCTTGACCATATGATTGAATTAATTCCGGCCATCGACATTATTGATGGCAAATGTGTGAGACTTAGCAAAGGTGATTACGACACAAAAAAAATATACAACGAAAATCCACTTGAGGTGGCTCTGGAGTTTGAGGCCAATGGCATAAAACGCTTGCATGTGGTTGATTTAGATGGCGCTAAAGCTGGAGAAATCATCAATCACAAAGTACTTGAAAAATTAGCCTCCAAAACCAATTTAATCATCGATTTTGGAGGGGGTTTAAAATCCTCGTCCGACTTAAAAATAGCTTTCGAGTGCGGTGCTCAAATGGTGACTGGTGGCAGCATTGCTGTTAAAAACCCCGATGAGTTTGCTGGATGGATTGAAACCTACGGTGCAGCAAAAATAATTTTGGGCTCGGATGTGAAAGAGAAAAAAATTGCTGTTTCAGGCTGGCTCGAAACGTCAACACTCGACCTATTCGACTTTTTAAAGGCTTACACAGCCAAAGGCATTACCAAAACCATTTGTACCGATATTAGCAAAGATGGCATGCTGCAAGGAGCTGCCGTTGATTTATACCGCGAAATCCTCGATCGCTTCCCCAATCTATATCTCATTGCCAGTGGCGGAGTTAGCTCCCTTTCGGACATAGAGAAATTAGATGAAGCCGGAGTTCCAGCCGTTATTTTTGGTAAAGCCATTTACGAAGGACGAGTTAAGTTGAGTGAATTGAAACGATTTTTTTAAAAGAGAAAAAGAAGAGAGGAAGATAAAGAAATAATTAGATGAAAAGATAGGAAGATGATTAGACAGACAGCCAAGATCTATTCTATCAATTTATTCATTTAAAAATCTTCTTCTCTAAAAAACAAAACAAGATGTTAGCAAAACGAATAATACCCTGCCTCGATATAAAAGATGGCATGACCGTAAAATGGATTAAATTACTTGAGATACAAGCTGTTGGCGACCCAGTGGAACTGGGTGCATTGTATGCCCAACAATGTGCCGACGAGCTGGTTTTTTTAGATATAACAGACCACAACTAGGCTGAAAAGAACAATCTGACAACAATTTAGCCGAATCAAATTGATTTAGTATTTTTGACTTATGGATAAGGGATTGCAAAATCAGATATATATCAAAAGTTAATTGACACTATTGGTGTTAAGATTGAAAGTGCGCGACAAAAAGCCATCCAAGCGGTAAATAATGAGTTATTACAGGCAAATTGGGAAATTGGAAGATTCATTGTTGAATATGAGCAGCGTGGGAATGACAAAGCTGATTATGGAAGTTCGTTACTGTCCAATTTATCAAGAGATCTTAAAACAAGATTTGGAAAAGGATTTAGCAAGAGTAACATTTATCTAATGAGGCAGTTTTACTTGAAGTATCCAATTTTCCAATCACTGACTGGAAAATTGACATGGACTCATTATTCTGAGTTATTAGGTGTTTCGGATGATCAAGCACGAGGATTTTATGAAAAACAAAACACAAATGAAAATTGGAGTGTTCGAGAGCTTAAACGACAAATTAATTCATCATTATTCGAAAGATTAGCATTAAGCAAGGATAAGGATGGAATTCTAAAATTATCAGAACAAGGACAATTAATTACTAAACCTAAAGATATTGTAAAAGACCCTTATGTATTGGAATTTCTTCAAATACCTGAAGAACATAGAATGACCGAAAGTAAATTAGAGCATAAGATAATTGATAATCTTCAAACATTTTTACTGGAATTAGGAAAAGGATTCTCATTCGTAGGACGTCAATATCGACTAACCTTAGATAACGACCATTACCATGTAGATTTAGTTTTTTATCACAGGATTCTAAAATGTTTTGTACTGATTGACTTAAAGACAAAACACGTTAAGCATCAGGATATTGGTCAAATGAACATGTATTTGAATTATTTCAAATCCGAGGAAAATACAACTGGTGATAATCCTCCGATTGGAATTGTACTTGGGGCTGACAAAAATGACATATTAGTTGAATATGCGATAGGTGGGATATCAAACAACATTTTTGTTTCAAAGTATCAGCTGTATTTGCCTGAAAAAAAAGTGCTAGAACAGAAAGTGAAAGAATTGATGACTAAATAAAGCCCTATTGGCAACAAACGGTCATGATAATTAGCTAAGAGACCCAGTAATTTTAGGTTTCGTACACGGGAATAGAAAAAAGAGATGATTAGACAGACAGCCAAGATCTATTCTATCAATTTATTCATCTAAAAATCTTCTTCTCTAAAAAACAAAACAAGATGTTAGCAAAACGAATAATACCCTGCCTCGATATAAAAGATGGCATGACCGTAAAAGGGATTAAATTCCTTGAGATACAAGCTGTTGGCGACCCAGTGGAACTGGGTGCATTGTATGCCCAACAAGGTGCCGACGAGCTGGTTTTTTTAGATATCACCGCCAGTCACGAAGGGCGCAAAACCTTTGTGGACTTAGTGAAACGCATTGCTCGCAACATCAACATTCCGTTTACTGTGGGTGGTGGAATTAGCGAACTTAAAGACGCCGATGCCTTGCTAAATGCGGGTGCCGATAAAATTAGCATCAACTCATCGGCCGTGCGAAACCCTCAATTAATTAGTGATATGGCGAAGAATTTCGGCAGTCAGTTTGTTGTGGTAGCTATCGATGCCAAGCAGCAAGCCGAAGCCGATTGGGTGGTAACAGTCAATGGCGGGCGCATACCTACCGACAAGCGCTTATTTACTTGGGCTAAAGAAGCCGAGGATAGAGGTGCTGGCGAAATTTTGTTTACCAGCATGGATCACGATGGTGTGAAAAAAGGCTTTGCCAACAATGCTTTAGCGACCTTATCAACAGCCTTGTCGATACCGATTATTGCCTCCGGGGGTGCTGGCACTATGGAGCATTTCAGCGATGTATTTACAACCGGTAAAGCCGATGCAGCCTTGGCTGCGAGTATTTTTCATTATAAAGAGATTGGTATTCCCGACTTGAAGCGTTATCTTCGCCAAAATAACATCAATATTCGAATCTAATAATCAGCAGATTATATCAAATAAACACATTATGACCATCGATTTCACAAAACTCAACGGACTTGTTCCAGCAATTATACAAGATGCCTCAACCAACACAGTTCTCATGCTAGGATTCATGAACGACGAGGCGTTTAAAAAGACTCAAGAAACTGGTAAAGTGACCTTTTTCAGTCGCACTAAAAACCGTTTATGGACCAAAGGCGAAGAGAGTGGTAACTTTTTAAATGTGGTGGAGATTTTGAACGATTGCGACAACGACACGCTATTGATAAAAGTCAATCCCGTTGGCCCAACCTGCCACACAGGAACCGATACGTGCTGGAAGGAAGTAAACAAACCCAACGATATTAATTTTTTGAAGCAGCTTCAGGATTTTATCGATCAACGCAAAGTAGAGATGCCCGAAGGCTCATACACCACTTCACTGTTTAATAAAGGCACTCGCAAAATTGCCCAAAAAGTAGGCGAAGAAGCTGTTGAAACCATTATTGGTGCCATGGCCAACGACGATGAGAACTTTTTGTACGAGGGAGCCGACTTACTGTATCACCTTATTGTATTACTTACTTACAAAGGCTACCGTTTAGAAGATTTGGCTCGTGAATTAAAATCGAGACACAAAGGGTGACCTATTAATTAATAAAATCATACTCCCCAAGGCCATATTTTGTGGCCTTTTTTGTTTTATTCAACTCTCTGGTGAAAGATTTTATTCGATTCGATTATGGAATTTAACCTAGATATGCATCATTGTTTAAAAAGCATTCGTAAATTTCATCACTAAAAACTTTTAACATGAAATTATCCATACAAACGATCCTAATTATTGGTTGCCTGCTAATAGGATTTACAGCACATGCAGAAACCACAAAACCTTTAGAAAGCAAAATATCGGATGTAACCGTATTTTTAGAAGGAGCCCAAATAACACGAAAAGCACAAACGCTCGTGCAAGCAGGCGAAACCACTTTAACCTTTACAAACTTGGCATCAGATATTGATGCGAAAAGCATTCAGGTTAAGGCCATTGGACCTGTTACAGTTATCTCGGTAAATCATCAAAACAATTTTATTGAGAAAACACAACGCAATGATGAAGTATCGAAACTCATCAACCAAATTAAAGAGATAAATAACAAAATTAATTTGGAAAACATTCAACTTTCGGTTCTTAACGAGGAGTTGAATTTTTTAAACACAAACCGGCAAATGGCTGGAAAAGATCAGGCCTTACCCCTCAATGCGCTAAAAGAAGCGGCTATTTATTATCAATCGCGGTTATTGGTAATAAAAACCAGCGAAAACGATCACAATAAAGTTATAGAAAAGCTAAATCAACAAATGAATGATATCAACAATCAAATTGCCGGGATACAATCAAGTATCGATAAGCCTAAGGGGGAGATTACTGTAAAAATTGATGCTGCAAAATCTACTTCCGTTTCGTTCGAGATAAGCTACGCGGTTAAGCAAGCAGGTTGGTTTCCGACCTACGATATTCGTGCCGAAGCAATTGATCAGCCTATTGAATTGGTTTACAAAGCCAATGTGTTTCAGAACACCGGCGAAGATTGGACTAATGTAGCTTTGTCCATGTCATCAGGCAATCCCAATCTATCGGGCGTAGCTCCACAATTGCAGACTTGGTTTTTAGATTACAATTCGCTACCACCTACTTATAAACAACGCTCAGGATTGGTTCAAGGTATAGTTTATGATACAGAGGGACAACCATTACCCGGTGCATCCATTGTCATCCCTGGCACAACCATTGGAACCATTACTGATGTTGGAGGAAATTATACATTAACGCTACCTGCTAATGCGAATCAATTGCAAGCCATGTTTATTGGATTCGAAACACAAACCCAATACATTAATAGCAATATCGTAAATTTTAGGTTACAAGAAAATAAAATGGCATTAGATGAAGTTGTAACGATTGGTTATGGCTCTTCGAATGACTATGATTCATCGGAAGCATTAACAGGTCGGATAGCAGGTATTACCATGAAATCATCGAAAATGAAAAGTCCGTCATCTATTCAGCTTGAAGTGGCTACCCAACAAACACCAACCAATGTTTTGTTTAAGGTCGCAAAACCATACACCATTGCATCGAACGCCAAACACACCACAGTAACTTTAGATAACATTAACATTGAGGCCGCTTTTGAATATTTTGCCGCTCCGAAAATTGATCCCAACGCCTATTTATTGGCTTACATAACCAATTGGGAGCAATACAATTTATTATCAGGCGAAGCCAACATATTCTTCGAAGGCACTTTCACTGGCAAAACCGTGCTCGACCTGTCAACTTTAACCGACACGTTAACGCTATCGTTGGGTAGAGATAAAAACATGGTAGTCGCACGCGAAAAAGCAAAAGATCAACGACACAAACAATTCTTAGGCAACAAGGTCGAAGAGGGACGCTCGTGGATTATTCAACTTCGTAACCAAAAGCAACAAACAGCCACAATAAAACTATTGGATCAAATTCCAGTATCGCAACGCGAAGAGATTGAAGTTAAGACACTTGATTTAAGTGGAGGCAATCTTTCGAAGGAAGATGGCATTGTAGAGTGGAAACTCACACTTGCTCCAGCAACCAATAAAACCATTAAACTTCAATACCAGGTTAAGTACCCTAAAAATAATCGATTGGTAATTGAATAAGACTTAGAAGCCGTTTAAATTTTATAGATGTCTAGATTATAGAAAGAGAAAAAGATAAAAATAGATTGTTCATCATCCGGAATTATCTAAAATGTCTTCTATATCCGTCTAATATCTATTACTCTTACTATCTGTGTGTTCATTTAAAATAAATTTAAACAGTTACTTATATAATGCAAAAGAGGCTCCCACAAAACAGGAGCCTCTTTTTTTTCGAGTATGGAAATAAAAATTATTTATACGAATCGTTGTGTACCGTTTTAACAGCACGACCTGATGGATCAACCATGTTTTTAAACGATGCATCCCACTCCAGCGCAATTGGCGTGCTACAAGCCACCGATGGAACCGAAGGAACACACGATGCCGCTTGATCAGATGGAAAATGCTCGGCAAAAATACAACGGTAAAAATACTCCTCTTTCGACATAGGAGGATTGATTGAAAAGCGGAATTTAGCATTGGCAAATTGCTCATCAGTAACTTGTTCTGCAACTAATGCTTTTAGGCTGTCGATCCAATTGTAACCAACTCCATCCGAAAATTGCTCTTTCTGACGCCATGCTACACTTTCGGGTAAATAGCTTTCGAATGCTTTACGCAAAATCCATTTCTCCATTTTACCCTCTCCAGCCATTTTATCTTTTGGATTCAAACGCATGGCTACATCAATAAACTCTTTATCGAGAAATGGCACACGACCTTCAACACCCCAAGCGGCCAACGATTTGTTAGCTCTTAGGCAGTCGTACAAATGCAACTTACTGATTTTACGAACCGTCTCTTCGTGAAATGCTCTAGCATTAGGCGCTTTGTGAAAATACAGATAGCCTCCAAAAATTTCATCGGCACCTTCACCTGAGAGAACCATTTTTACGCCCATCGACTTAATAACTCGTGACAATAAATACATTGGGGTTGATGCCCGAATGGTAGTTACATCGTATGTTTCTAAGTGATAAATCACATCGCGGATAGCATCCAAGCCTTCCTGAACAGTAAAATGAATTTCGTGATGTATTGTGCCAATATAATCTGCTACTTTTTGAGCAGCAATTAAGTCGGGCGATCCATCTAAACCCACTGCAAACGAGTGAAGTTGCGGCCACCAAGCACCCGTTTCGTCATGCTCTTCAATTCGCTTGGCAGCATATTTTTTAGCAATGGCTGAAATAACCGACGAATCTAAACCACCTGATAATAAAACTCCATAAGGCACATCCGACATGAGTTGGCGATGAACAGCAGCCTCTAAGGCATCGCGAAGCGCATCAATATTAGATTCGTTATCCTTAACTGCATCAAACTCTTCCCAATCGCGTTTATACCATCTTTTCATCTCACCCTCGTTACTATATAAATAGTGTCCCGGTAGAAACTCTTGTATTTTATTACAAACCCCTTCGAGTGCTTTAAGCTCCGAAGCCACATAGAAATTACCAAAGCTATCCCAACCCATGTACAATGGAATAATACCAATGTGATCGCGAGCAATTAAATAACAATCCTTTTCAATGTCGTACAAGGCAAAGGCAAAAATTCCATTCAAATCCTCAATAAAATTTATTCCCTTTTTACGATACAAGGCTAAGATAACTTCGCAGTCGGAATGGGTCAAAAACTCATACGAGCCATTGAATTGCTCGCGCAGCTCCATGTGATTATATATTTCGCCATTAACGGCCAAAACCAATTTTTTATCTTTACTATATAATGGTTGTCCTCCCGATTGAGGATCAACAATGGATAAACGCTCATGAGATAATATAGCTTTCTCCCCACAATAAATCCCTGACCAGTCTGGTCCTCTATGACGAATGGTTTTAGACATGTTTAAAACCTGAGAACGAAGATCTGCTGATTTGCCCTTCAAATCAAAAACTCCAACGATACCGCACATGATATTTTGTTTTTTCCGTTAATTTAACTTATAAACCAAACGCTAAATTAGTACTAATGTTTCTAACTGCAAATATTTTTATGCCATTTTTGATATATTTATTTAAATCAACACAAATATCTATCAATTTGTAACTAAAAGATGGGTTTCACTTACTAACCCATTCGCACTTTATTATAAATCAATAAATTACACTTTTACTTATTCGTTTAAAATCAATATAAATATTTCAACATTCATTGTTCTATCTTTGCAAAAAAAGCAATTTATCGATGATCAAAAATATAAACTCAACAGGTTTTAAAAAGTTTCTGACCAACATTAAACTAGCTATATCAGGGACAAGAACTGGATTTCACAACCATACCTTTGGGTAAAGCTGTTTTGATTTTATCGATACCCATGGTATTGGAAATGATGATGGAATCGGTTTTTGCAGTGGTTGATATTTTTTTCGTATCGAAACTGGGAGCCGATGCGGTTGCAACAGTGGGTATAACCGAAAGTTTACTATTATTGATATATGCCATTGCTTTTGGATTAAGCGCTGCCACTACGGCGTTGGTATCCCGCCGAATTGGTGAAAAAAAATCACACCTAGCCTCAATTGAAGCCTATCAAGCAGTTATAACCGGGTTAATGATTTCTGTAACTATTGCCTTTCCTGGGTTTTTATTTGCCAAAAACTTATTAGCTGTCATGGGATCGTCGCCCGCAATTATTGAACAGTTCAGTACTTACACATCAATAATGTTGGGAAGCAACGCCATTATTATGATGTTGTTTATAAACAATGCCATTTTTCGCGGTGCTGGTAATCCTGCCATTGCCATGAAGGTTTTATGGTTGGGTAATATCATAAATCTGGTGCTTGATCCGATATTAATATTTGGATGGGGCCCAATTCCGGCCATGGGCATTGCTGGTGCGGCCATTGCTACTACTATAGGCAGAGGCATTGCGGTTATTTATCAACTCTCGATATTATTCAGTCAAGGATCGCGAATCCAATTTAAGCAAGTCCCAATTAAACCCGACTGGCTGAAAATCAAACACCTTTTATCCATTTCATTGGGAGGTATTGCTCAATCAATAATTGGGACTTCGAGCTGGTTGTTTATGATGCGACTCGTGACACGTTTTGGAAGTGAAGTAATTGCAGGTTATACCATCTCCATTCGGATTATTATTTTCGCTATTCTACCTTCGTGGGGATTATCGAATGCAGCAGCCACCTTAACCGGACAGAATTTAGGAGCAGGAAAACCCGAGAGAGCTGAAAAAGCCATTCGAAGCATTGCAGCTATTAATGCTGTTTTCCTTGGAATTATAAGTTTAGCATTAATTGCTTGGCCACACTACTTCATTGGTTTATTCACTAACAATTTTGAGGTAATAGCAGCTGGCAGTGCCAGTTTACGAATTATTGCCTATGGATTTGCCTTTTATGGCGTTGGAATGGTTTTAGTTCAATCGTTTAATGGAGCTGGCGACACGCGTACACCAACCATTATTAATTTAGTTGCATTTTGGATGACTGAAATACCTCTTGCCTACTTGCTTTCAATACAATTTAAAATGCAAGCCAATGGGATTTATTACGGAATTTTATTTGCCGAAAGTTGCTTACCCATTTTTGCCTACTATTTATTCAAGCAAGGAAAATGGAAAACATACAAAATATAAGTACAGCAAATTAGATGAAACTGTTTTCAATAAATCATCAGTACTTAAAAACTCAGTCCAAATCGAAAACTTCCTAACAAACTATTCTTTAAATGCTCACCCAATCCCGATGGATTAATAACATATTGAAATTCGGGTTGCACAAAAAAATGATCCGAAAATTGATATTGATAAGTCAATTCAACAGCTGTTTCGCTTTTAAAACCATGAGTGTATTGCTCATGTGCCATCGCTAATCCTAAAATATCTCTCCCTTTAGCGTTAAACAATCCTGTAAAATTCGCCCCCATTCCCAAATAATAGTCGCTATTAATTATTTCGCCTGAACTATATCCAAACTGTAAAAAAATTCCGACTTTACTATTATTGCGAACCCAAACTTCCTGATCTCCATAAACATACAATCCAAAAACATGCTTCATTAACGAATCGGGTAATGTAGTTCCAATTATCTTCTCAAGTAAATGATTATGCGAAAATGCTCCCACTATATAAACCCCTGATAATTCATTAAAACGGGTTTTATACTGACATTCAGAGATTGCCAACATGCCATCGCCTGAAATAAACTCCCAAATAATATTGTAAGGATTAAAATCAAAATCAGTAGGACTACCATCATACAAAGCGTTCAACCAAGTTACTTTATCAGACACTTTCCACTTTACCGTTAAACCTAAAGTTGTTAACGGGAAGATGGAGGCAGAAATATTATTTGAGATAATGGGAAGTATGCCAAATGAACTATTACTAAAAAGAGAGCCATATTCTGAATTGGCAAATTCAACATTCAAATCTTGCACCCCGACAGTTAATTCAACCTTCCCAAAACCTTGCTTAATCCATAATTCTTGAATGTATGAATGACTCCCAGCATCAATATTCGAAACAATTTGCCTATCACCAACTAAATTCTCGGAAGGCGATGCTCCATGTGTATTCGCCATAAAAACAAAAAACTGTCCATTTTTCCACCATCCGGCTTTTTCGGTTTCGAAGCCTAGCTGAAGCGCTGCCATTCCCAAATAAACCGAACTAGTTTTAATTCCTCCCGATAAATTATTTGCATTTTCGCCTAGATAGGAACCATTGATATAAAAAGGCTTTTGAGCTTTTAAGACAATGCACGAAACAATAGAAAACGCAAAAAACAGAATTTTCATGTTAAGAGGATTCAAATGTTAAGACGGCAAAGATAGATGATGCATCATTGCAGAAAAATCCTAACAAATAGGGATTTTTAAGGCTCCGACTAACTATTTAAACTTTTGTTTTCCGACCCGCGAACCCTTTGTAAATAAGATATCCAATAAACAAAACACCCATCGCCAATAAGGCAATAGAGATATCGTGATAATACGTATTAAGCAGCTCTTTTTGCAAATAAAACACATAACCCAAAATAGCCAAAATCACATTCCAAATGGTTGAACCAATAACAGTAAATAGCACAAAACTTTTCAGGTTCATGTTAGCCAATCCTGCAGGAATTGAAATCAACTGACGAATTCCGGGAATCAAACGCCCCACTAGTGTAGTACTTCGGCCATGATTATTAAAATAAACCTCAGCCTTTTCAATGGCATGAGGGGTAATCAACATCATGTTCATCAAACGAGTATTCGCCAAAGCATAAATTACCTTACGTCCTAAATATTTAGCAATGTAATAATTAAACAATGCACCAATTAAAGCCCCAACGGAACCAGACAAAACAACCAAATAAATATTTAAATCGCCAGTTGCCGCTTTATACGCTGCTGGAGGAATAACAATTTCGGATGGAAAAGGAATAAACGAACTTTCGATGGCCATTAATAATGTAATTGTCCAATAATTGATATGCATCAGATACCAATCCATCATGCTTTGAAAAAACTCCATAAGTATTAATTAAATTTTGGCCTAAAATAGTTAATAAAACCCAAATAGCAAATTGGGCATAACCTATCAAGTTATTTTCACATTTTTAATTAAAACCACGCTTCCTAACTGGTCGGGCATTTCAACAAATGCTTCAGATATTGTTAATGCAAATTCATCAACTGCTTTGGTTACGCCTGGCCAATTGTGATTGTAATCGTGAATAACAATAATGCCTTGAGGCGAAAGACGAGGATAAAAGAACTCAAGTGCATCGAGGGTTGATTGATATAAATCGGCATCGATGTGAACAAATGCAAAAACCTCATCTTCAAGCCCAACAGCCGTTTCGGGGAACACCCCTTCGCGAACCACTAATTGGCTTGAGTTTCCGTGCACATGAGCCAAGGCCTTTTCTGCTGATGTTTGATCGAACGATATGGTTTGAGCTCGTACCGTTCCATCGCAATCTTCGCGAATCACCTGCTTGGGAAGTCCGCTGAAACTATCGAACAGATAAAATTTTCGCTCGGGAAGCATATGGTGAATAATTTTTGCCGTTTCGCCTTTATAAACTCCCAATTCGGCGATTGCACCTGGCACTTGATACTTATTAATGCGCTCTAATTGCAACCAAAGCGTATAAAAACGAATACGATCCTTCTCGCTCTTTTCTACCGAAGAAACAGCAGCAGGGACATCCTTTCGTTTATGATACTCGAGCCATTTGAATGGCTTAAACAATTTATGAGTCCAAAAACTCCAAAAATAAGCCATCACCACCCATGCAATGGCATTTAGTAATATAAGATTCAAATACTGAATGGTGCTCATGATCTATCTACTTTAAGATTCAAAAAAAGACTTCCACCCAAAGATAATCATCCTTGAATAGAAGTCCCTATATCTCAATTTAAAGAATGCAATTAAAAGCTGTACGAAGCACTAAACAAAAACCGATTATTAGTAGCTTTAGTTGTATTCGAAACGGTTAAATCGTTTTGAATTGTGCCATAAGCCGCCTCTAAATGATTTAATTCGAAACCGAACTTTAATTTATTCTCTACATAAACCACTCGTGGCGTAATACTAATCAGGTGATCGATGTTAGTTCCTAAGCCATAAGTCACAATTTTATTGTTCCCATCTCGGAAATTAACGTCGTCCTTGCCACCCTGATTTTTCGCATACCCTGCAAATATTCCTACTCTCACCTTTTTAATCTGATAGGCATAATCGGTCCAAATCATCATTGAGCGAATGTTGGTATAAGAGCGATAATCGAGATTAATAGGATCAACTGAACTTTTCACAGCATATCCACCCAATAATGTTAAATGGCTCAATTTTTCGCCCTGAATAAACTCTAGTAACCACGTTGAATTACCAGCTTTTAAACGCGAGAAAACATTTAAGTTATAGCTACCAATGGTCTCTTTATGCGATAACCCAGTGGCAGTAACCAATCGTGGAGCAATGGTTTTGTATCCGGCAGTAGCGCCAAATAAATAAACATCTGATGGCTTTATCATTATTTGAGCTTGCAAATCGGGCATCCCACTGCGTTGAATAAATCGAGCGTTCTCTTTTTTCCCCAAATCATCAACAGGACCCGAAGAAGCAAAATCGCGCTGCGACAAGGCTGCCAATGTTACCTTTAGTTTTGCATTAGGTTTATAGGTATAACGAATTTGAGGATTGCGCGACAAAGTATGAATTGGCAATCCCACATTCCAAGCAACAACTTCGGGGAAACACTCTGGCACAAACATAGGATGCCAATATTGACCCAATAACCACTCCGATTTTTCACTCGACAGTTTAAAAAAAGCATGGCGCAAACGAACCATGTTCTCATACCCACTAGCAGAACCTAAAAAATCGGCTTCAATAACCGATGAACTATTGAAAACGCCAATCTTAGGCCCAGTTGCAGCCACTTGCAAACGCGAGTGAAACGTTATCATATTCAGTTGTCCTTGGGCATTTTTATCTACACCATTCACATCTTTATCAACGGGAGATGGAAAAATCATGACTTCGCCCTCGCGTGAAGTCGTTGCCTGGCGCGTGTCGTACATCATTTCGTAATTTACGAAACCGTGCACTTCAACTTTCACAGGATTTTCGGTTGATTGAGCCTTAAGTTCCTGACTTATAAACAGACATGGCAGTCCAAAAGCTAATAATTTTAATAAGGGTTTTGTCATGCTATTGTATTTTATAAACAATTTTGAATTTACGATACTGGCATCCATTTTAAAAAATCAAATTTATGATTATTGATTGAATCATTTATACCACCTGAAAAAAAAATAGTTGCTGAACCCAAAGGAAATTATCAAACATTACGTCAAAGAACTATAAACACAGATTTAATAACTAAGCCTTTAATGAATCACTCAGAGATTATGTGACTGCTTAAATAAAATTCATATGAATACAGAGATAGGAAGAATAATAGGTTTTAGTAGGGTTGATAATATATTTCCAGATGAAGCACATTCTGTTTTCATCTGGAAATATCTTCTTATCTTCTTATCTTCTTATCTTCTTATCTTTCTATATTCTAGACTTCTATAAAACGCAAACAGCTTCTATAAATGAGTGAATTAGAATTAATTAATTCGATACGCAACCATCCAAATCAATTTGGCGATTTGGTAAAACAATATCAATCACTGGTATTTCGCACTGCTATTGGATTTGTTCATCAGAAAGAAACTGCTGAAGACATCACTCAAAATGTATTTATTAAGGTATTTCGCAATATTAGCTCATTTAAAGGAGATTCATCCTTGGCTACATGGTTGTATCGAATTACCATAAATGAAAGCATATCAAACTTGAGAAAAGAGAGATTTAAATCAAAACTTAACTCTCTATCTGACTTTTTCACCAAGGATACTGCACCCAATACAAACCATCCCGAAACACCTTTGGAAGTATTGGAAAAAGATAATTTGACCAATGCCATTAAAAATGCAGTAGATTCTCTAGCCGAAAATCAACGAATAGCATTTGTATTAAGTAAATACGATGAGCTATCGCAAAAAGAGATTGCAAAAATTATGGTTATAAACGAAGGAGCGGTTGAATCGTTATTACAAAGAGCCAAAAAAAATCTCCAGAAAAAACTATTTCAATATCAACCCTAATTTTTCTTTAACCACCCGAAGGAAAAACTAAATTAATGAGTCAAACTATAAAAACAACACCATGAGTTGCCACTACAACAGAGATTTACTGAAAAACTATTGGGACAAATTGCCTCCAGAATCAGTTATAAACCTATGTACTCAACATGCACAAAAGTGCGCCTCATGCAAAACTGCTTTTACCATTTATCAAGCATTTAATACAACCATTGAAGATGAAAAGAGAATTACATCAAACCCCTATTTAGCAACCCGAATTATTGAATCTATTCAAACCAATCATCGCCCATTTAATTTGTTTAGCTTAAAACCGATAAGAATTACAATAGCCGCTGCAACCATATTAATAGTCATTGGCTTTGGTATAGGTATTGGACAATTATTTATAAGCAATTCACCAACCAATAAGCTTAGCGATATATCGTATTTTAATGATAATAGTATTGAACAAATTGATTTATGGCTAACCGATCAAAACTAAAACCATGATAACCGAAACAAAATATAGAACACTTATTTGGCTGGTAATAATTTTAGCAGTTTTTAATGTTGCCACGCTTACCACCATTTTTTGGAACACCCGAATGAGACCTAGTTTTCCGCCAAACATGGCTCGAGAGGAAATTCAAGGATTTATGTTCGATAGTCAATTGAATTTTTCAACTGAGCAAAAAAATAATATTCGTGATTTGGAACATGCATTTCGCGAATCATCAAGAGAAATTGTTGCAAAAATGGCGTTAAACCGAGATGAGATGATTAATGAATTAGCTAAGGATCTTCCCAGCGAAGAAAAACTCCATGAGTTAAGCATTGAACTGGGAAAATATCACAGTGAATTAAAAATGCAACAATTGCAGTTCCTTAAGCAACTAAAACAATCATGCACACCCGAGCAAAAAGTACTTTTCCAAAAACTCCTTAAAAATGTTTTTCCAACCAAACCACCGCGGGGTTATGGCGAGCAACACCGAAGAGGACAAGGAAAAGGATATCATAAAAAAATGATTAACAATTAAAAAAAACGAAGATGAAAACAAGAAATTTTTTAACAGCATTTGCATTAATAGCCTCAATGGCAGTTGTTGCACAACCCGGCAAAGGAAATCGAATGCAAGGTAATACAGAAGGATGTCCTTCGTATAATAAAATGGAGTGCCCTATTCCAAATGTAACCGATGAGCAAAAAACTAAAATTGCTGCATTGCGGACTGCACATCTTAAAGAAGTACAACCCATCAAGAATAAAATGGGTGAGTTAAAAGCGACGCAAAAAAGCTTGTCGACCACCGACAATGCCGATATGAAAGCGATTAATGTTAATATTGATGAAATGACGAAGTTGCAAAACCAACTCATGAAATTAGGTGTACAACATCGCAATGAGGTTCGACAATTGCTAACTGACGAACAAAAAATTTGGTTCGATCAACATCCAATGGGAAAAGGTGCAATGAAAGGTCATGGAATGAAACATGGCTTTGGTCAAGGTCAAGGTCCTAAAGGAGATTGCCCAATGAAATAGCACATTAATATTGTATGATTTAAGTAAAGAGACATTCGCAGGAGTGTCTCTTTTTTAGTTGCTGTTTTATCGTTTGCATCTACTCGTTAACCTAAAAATTAAAGCTATTCATAAAAAAATGTCCGGATCTTTTTATATTAGGCTGTACTTTTAATGCATCAATTAAAAAACGCCTAAAAAGATTTTAAAAGATTGCAAAGTGCTTATAATTTAATAGAGTAGAAAAACATTTATTTATGAAAACATATTTATCTCTCTTATTTACCATTTGTTTTGTTGCATTAACAAATGCTCAAACATTCAATTTGGCTAAACAACTCGAAGCCTCAAACATAACCCAAAATAGCGAATTTGGACGAGCCGTATGCATCAATGGCGATTATGCTATTGTGGGTGCGTTACTGGATGATCACAATGGTATAACTGATGGTGGGGCAGCCTTTGTTTATCATTTCGAAAATGGACAATGGGTTTTTCAAGCCAAATTAATGTCAGCGGATTCAGAAGCCAAAGATCACTTTGGACGATCGGTTTACATTAACGACAATCGTGCAATTGTAGGATGTACCTACAGTAACGATCCTGAAACCTACAATGGATCGGCTTACATATTTGTTAATAATAATGGCGTTTGGACTCAGCAAGCTAAATTGCTTGCCAGCGACCGCGGACGCATGGATCGTTTTGGCGTAACCGTTGGTATGTGGGGCGATTATGCTATTGTTGGTTGCTACGGATCGGACTACACCGTTAACGGAACCGCCTATTCGAATGGTGGCGCAGCTTACATTTACCATTTTAACGGTACAAGCTGGGGCGAGGAACAAAAACTGATTCCTAATGTACCTATTAATGAAATGAAATTCGGATGGGCTGTTAGCATGTATAACGACAAAGCGATTATTGGAACAACCGAAGACCGTTATAACAACACCGATTTAATCCCTGGATCGGCCTTTATCTTTTCGTTACAAGGAAGTACATGGGTTCAAACAGCAAAATTAACACCTGCCGATACTCAGGATGGCGATAACTTTGGATGTGCCGTTAACTTAAATGGTGATTATGCTATCGTGGGAGCTTTTGAAGACAACGACCACGGTACTTCCAGTGGATCAGCCTATGTTTATCATTACGAAGGTGGTGCTTGGCAAATGCAACAAAAACTATCAGCAGCCAATGGCGTATCAGCCGATAACTATGGCTGGTCGGTAGGTATTACCCAAAACAGAGCTGTTGTAGGCGCGTATCACTCAAATAAAGATTACAACGATACTGGAAGTGCTTATGTTTATTCGCGTAACAATACAACTTGGAGCTTAGATCAGGAACTGATTGCTGCCGACAGAGCATTGGCCGATCAGGCCGGTTGGTTTGTTAGTGTATCGGGTGATAACGTATTAGTTGGTGCACCACGTTGGGATATTAATCGCTCAGTGCCATCAATCGATCAAGGAACCAACGAAGGACAAGCATATATTTACACCGCTGCGGTTCAAGCGCCTCAGGTAAGCGCATTAACACCTGCTCATTTGAGCACAAAAATATCAACTACTCAAGCAATAACCGTAGCTTTTAATCAACCAGTTCAGTTCACAACGGGTAATGCACAAGTGATAATTGGTAAAACCAGCGATCAATCGGTGGTTGAAACCCTATCAATTACTAGTGGAGTTGCACAAGCAGGCATAACAATCAGCAGTCAAACGTTAACCATTGCTCATACCGCATTACAAGCGGGTGTTGGATATTACGTGCAATTCGTCAATAACCCTATAGCTTCTGCTACAGCGGTACCATTTGCTGGTTTATCAACAACTGCCGACTGGACATTCACTACTTTAATGGTAGCACCTGCTTGGGTGGCAACCTATCCTGCAGTTACTAACATTACCAAAACATCTATCGACCTTCAATTACAGACAACTCAGTCGGGTAATTACGCATACATCATTACCACTTTATCAACTACACCAACTGTAGCACAAATAAAAAGTGGCTTAAATGCTTCGGGAATAAGTACACCCCTTGCTGGTACAGGGGGGCCAATCGGCCCTCAGTTTACTACATGGCAAGTAAATACCTTAGGTTTGCAGTCGGCAACGGTTTATCATGTTTTTATGGTGTTTGAAAATCAAGATTTACTTTCCACACCTATTGCAGAAATTACTTTTGCAGTACCCGATAAAATTGCGCCAACTTATGCGCCAAACTACCCAATGGTTAGCTCAACAAACGGTCAGGTAGCTGATTTAAAAATTCAGATTACCGAGGCAGGTGTTTCGCACTATGTTATTTTATTGGCCAATGCAACTGCACCATCTATTGCAAATGTGAACAGTGGTTTAAACGCAAGCGGATTACCTGCTTTAGCTTATGGCACGATGGATTTAACTGCTAATACGGAAGCAACTGCAACCATATTATCACTAACGCCATTAACTAACTATACTGTTTATGTTGCAACCTCCGATTTGGCCAACAATGCCATTGAGTTGGTATCTGCAACCGTACTAAGCTTTAGCACACCCGAACAGGTTATTTTCCCAATGGCAATTACCTCAACACCTGCAAGTCAAGCAGTAAATGTTGCCGTTAATCAAGCTATCTCACTCATATTTAGCAAAAATGCTTTTGTCGTTCCATCAGGAGTTGCTGTGACCAATGCCAACATCGAATCGCTGTTAACTTTTGAAGAAGCGTTTCAGCCGGCATCAACAGGTAATGGAAATCCTCCTGCAGCCATATCAACGCCACAACCATTTACTGCTACTTATAACAACGTTACGCGCACAGTTTCAATAACCCCAATAAATGGATTGCAACAAAAACGTCGTTACCAAATTCATATCAGCTCGTTGCAAGATGCGGATGGATTAGTGGTTGAAGCAAAGGATTTTTATTTTACTACCGTTGATGCTTTACCTCCAGTTGCATTTATTTATCCTGCACCAGCTGATTATTCGCCATTGATTAACGAACCAGTTTTTATTTATTTCGATGAGCCTGTTAAAGCACTCGATGGACACGAACTAACTGGCGGTGAATGGCAACTAATGGTTACTTTAAAAGAGACTATTTCTTCTACCACTCAATCTATTCAAGTTGTAGCTGATGAAACAGGTAAATCGTTAAAAATAACTCCATCATCTTCGTTAACACCTAATTTAGGTTATACCATAACTATTCAACCAGTTGAAGATGTGGATGGAAATGAACAATTAGTTGCATCAACCTTAACCTTTGCAACGGCCAAATACAACACTTGGACTGGCTTAGGTGTCGTTTCGAACTTGACTGATCCAGCCAACTGGCAAGCTGCTTACGTTGCCGGAGCAGGAATTATTGTTCCAAGCACCACCCCCACTTTATTAATTAACTCAACAGTTACAACGCCATCGTTAACCATTAATCCGCTTGCATCGGTTACAGTGCAGAGTGCTGGAATATTAACTGTTCAAAAAGAGCTGGTTATAAAATCATCGAGCCTCGGTTCGGGTTCGTTTATTAATAAAGGCACGCTTTCGGTTGATCCGCAAAATGTGCATATCTCATACCCAATTGCTCAAACTAACTTATGGCAATTTGTTTCAATTCCAGTAACCAATGGCTTATTACCTGCCAATGCAACCGGAAATGCGTTTACTTATAATAATGCAACTGGTCAGTATGTACCATTCGACAATGTGACATCTCAAAATTCGATGTTAGGATTTTTGGTTCGCAACGTTCAAGATTTATCTTTCAGTGGAGAGCTAAACAACGGTACTCAATCCATTGCCGTTTCGAATAGTGCTAATGGATATGGTTGGAATTTAGTTGGCAACCCATTTGCAGCATCAATCGACTGGGATATGGTTGCATCAAACCAAAAGAACAATGTGGCTGATGGATTTTGGATTCTTCGAGATAATGGATTGTATGGAACCTACAATGGTTTAACTCATGCAGGTGTTAACGTGGGCGTTAATCCTTCGCAAATACCATCGATGCACGCCTTTTGGGTGAAAGCAAATGGTGCGGGATGGTTAACTGTTGATAATCAAGCATTGGTTCACAACACACAAACCTATTTGAAAGCTGCGGCTGCCGAAGGAACTTTAATTCGATTAACAGCTATTAGCAACGCCATTAAAGATGAAACACTTATTGCCTTTTCACCATTAGCAACTAATTCGTTCGATGGATATGATTCGGAGAAACGATTTGGATCTAATGCCGATGCGATAGAGCTTTACAGTATAACCGACAATAAACAGGTTGCGATAAATGGTTTAACCGAGCCAATGGAAAACATGACCATTGATTTAGGATATCGCACATCAAAAGCTGGCAGATACTCGATTCAGTTATCGGACATTCAAACGGGAACAACTCCATTTGCTGTTCAGTTGATTGATAATGAGTTAAACCAAACCGTTGATTTAGCCAAAGGCGATGCATATAGTTTTGATTCCGAAGCGGTAAATGCCACCTCGCGCTTTACAATTAAAATTGTGAATCCAGTTGCGACAGGAATAAATGCCGCACGCGGTACTAAATCGAATACTGTTTATGGTGTTAATAATGCTATCGTTGTTAAATATGTAGCCAGCGAAAATGCAGTTGTATCGGTATTTGACTTATCAGGTAAGTTAGTAACAACCAAAACCCTCTTATCGAACTCTGGTTTTAACACCATTGCGATTGAAAAATCGGGTGTATATATCTTAGAAATTAAGAGCCAACAACAACTCGAAAACTATAAAGTTTTTGTTAATAATAACTAGTTTAATTGCCCAATTAAAAAAGGAGTCTCAATTATGGGACTTTTTTTTTTGACTGAAAATCCAATGATTTTCGTAATGTTACCGCACGATTTTATTGTGTGGTATTTTTTTTTAATCATTGAGTTTATATTAATCAACCCCATCATCATTTACTGTAATTAAGCTTTTAATTGCATATTGTAAATAATTGATAAACAACTGTGTAACAATACCACAAGGCACTCCATAAATAAAACAAGGCGATGAAATAATAAAATAATTGGGCGTTTCGCCATAATAAATAGGAATACACGACGAATACATTCGTTGAGACCGAATAATAGCAAGCAGCTCTGTTTTTTTGCTTATTGGGTAAACATCGAGTATAAACGAAGGTGAAAAATTAGTATCGTCAATAGTATAAGCGCATTGATCGTTAACGTTGGTGTACTTTATAATTGCCTCTGGATCATCTACCGCTTGTGGAATTTCATTTTGATTAAAGTCGGTTCGAATAATTTCGCATTGCCAACCTTCAGGTGCAACGGCGCAAAAATCGTTGAGCGTAACATCCGGTTCTGACTTACTGCATCGACCAAATAACAATCTAATAACAGCAAGAGAAATGAGTAGTTTTAATCGATTCACAAAAAAAAAATTTTGGGTGTTATTTATAGATGATTTTAATCGATTTAGGTTGCTTTGAAGTTTTACTATCTCAGTTAGGCGGAGGCTACTGCCTGCGTCGTGATATTATATCAGGCTATTGTCTGCGTTGCGCTAATTGAGGCAAAGCCTATTTAGATAGGTTCGACTCAGGTATAACCTAAGCCGAACCTAAGAACACATTAAAGTCTGAAATTACGGCCTAAAGTAAAGATTATCATACTAACCATTTGTTTTCCCTCAAAACGTTCAGAATCACCATTACTTGAACTAACCGTTTGTTTTATGTTAGGTTTTCCTAAACCTAAGTAATTAACTTCGAAGTAGACTTTCTTATTTAGCATTATTACACCACCCAGCTTATATCCAAACTCATTGGTTGATGTAAACGATGACCGAAATTCAACAGGTCTATGAAAAGACTCAGTTTTAATAACTATATCAGACATAATAAAATAATTAAGAGTTACTCCTCCATCAACATACCAATCAACATTCTGATTCATCTTGAAATTATACTTTAAGCCTCCTGAAATGGGTATATTAAAACCTAAATTCAAGTAATAAATGCAACTTTTAAGGATTAAGTGGCAATAATTAATTTTTTTTTCAAAACAGGAAGAAGAAAGTACTCCACTTCGCGGTCTTGATGGGAATCCTTCATCTTTTTATTTTCCAAAATATTCTTTTAATCTCTTTACGATCTTCTTTTTTCTCATTTATTTACTTGAATAGGGAGGTGAAATTAGGTGGAGTTATATAACTAATTGAGCATTAAACTCATGATCAAGTAATTATTTCAAAAGGCAATGGATTTGGGATAGGCAAATATTTCCATATAGCATATTAAGTAAAATAAACAGAGAGGGATCATTAGGTGAGTGTGTTGCTTAATTTCACAAAGGCTTAATGCTTGAAAAACCTTAGACGCAAAGGCTGATTAATTTAAGTATTATCGTTAGTGCTTATTCTACACTAAATATCTTATCTGACTGTGATAAGGACAATATTTCAAAAGGTGTAATATCAATATTGCTTGGTAATTTATCCCTAAGAACAGGAAGTACATATTGACAATTTACTTCATCAACTATCTCAGTCAATAAATTTGAGATTTGATTTGAATGAACATTTTCTATTTGGTCTTGCAATATAAAATGAAGACATGGAATATTAAGAGAGTCAGCAAATTTAATATAAGCCAAATCAAAAGAAGCCATTTGACTTTTTTTACTGCCTGTTCCAGGATTCCCCTCAATATTATCTATTTTAAATTTGTATATGCCGCCATCATTGTCTGCGCTCAGCAAAGAATGAACCCCATCTAAACGACTTGATATGTCAGAAAAATACGAATTAAATTCAACTATTCTTTGTTGAATTAATTCATCTTTCGATAATATATTCAAATTTATTTTATCCAATTTGTCATTTAATTGTTTCAAATTATCATTTGACTTTTCCCAAAGTCTTTTCTGCTCTTCAAAATTGCCTTTCTTTTCATAATATGAATTAAGGTCGTTGATAATGAGTTGCAAATCTTCAATTGCTCCTGATTTATTTAAAGATTCAGAAATAGATTTTTCTTGAATTAATAAAATATTTAGAGACCTCTTAAGTTGGTTAATTTCATGTTCGAGAATTGGTAATTCCTCTGTGACATAAGCAACTTTCTGTTGTATCATTTCATTATGAAATGATACTGTCTCTTCAAAAGTTATTTGGATATTCGGAATGAATGATTTAGCTTTTTCATACATTCTTTTTATTTGGTCGATATTAATATTGGTAACATCTTTCTCAAAATCAACCTTGCTCTCAAGAATTAATTCCTTTCTTAATTCTTGACGAGAGAGGTTGGTTGAAACTCTGTTAATGTTTGATTTAATATTATTTAAACTTTGAAGTTCCTCCTCATATTTTTCATTCACATTAAAAAGTTCCTTTTTCTTATTCAGAACTTCAATTTTTTTGTTAATAATAATAATTAATGATTGATTTATTTGAGATAAATTACTTTCTTTTCTAAGACGAATTTGCAATTTTTCTTCGATATTTTTTTCTCTTACTAATTTATCTTTAGAGGTGTCAATATCAATTCCGAACCAAAAAAGATGTAATGATTCATAAATTGCATCAGTTGTAACATTTTGAGGAAGTACCCTAATGGTTTGTGTTAACTTATTCTTTTCATCTCTAATGTTCTTTGATTTGAGTTGCTTTAAAGTTGGTTGTTTTTCAGTTGAGTCAAAAATCAATTCTTTTAATGTGCTAGAAAAATCATCATTACTTAATGTTTCACTATTAATCTTCTGTATCTTATTTTTATAAGATAGGAAATTACGTTGTATTGTTATTGTTTTAGAATTTTTATCCTCTAAATCTTCAATTAATACAAGTGTGATAAGAATATTATTTTCTTTTAAGAACGACTCTATTTTCTTGTTTGTATTTTTAAATTCTGGGTCAATATAAATATTACTTACATTTCCATCTAAGCAAAAATCAATAAGTCTTAACACAGTGGTTTTCCCAACACTATTTCCAGACTCAGTTTTGTCCTTTGATTTAG
The DNA here is from genome assembly GCA_038212305.1 of Bacteroidales bacterium. Taxonomy (GTDB): domain Bacteria; phylum Bacteroidota; class Bacteroidia; order Bacteroidales; family Marinilabiliaceae; genus JBBQUP01. The sequence goes on along the minus strand of JBBQUP010000007.1, from coordinate 9,756 downwards.
TTTCGTCAACAATAAGATTAATCCCTTTGTGAAAAAGAATCTCCCTTATTAACTCAGTATCATTATATATCGTAAGACTTTTTAAAAACATTTTACTATGTATCCTTTGTGAGTTTTATCAATTGCTCCAATAATAAAAAGCCAGTCTAAAGTAAGTGTAAACAAATTAAGTGAAATATCTTCAGATGACTTTAAAGCGCCAAAAACGGAGAAAAAATCCATTTTCTTATCCTCTGTAGAAGATAAAATCTCAATTGTTTTAGCTCCTAAATAATAGAAGTCTCTTTCTGGATTTATATCTTTACTTATTATCATTTCCTATTGGTTCTTCTAATATTTTACATCGAATAAAGGCATCAACCAATATTAATCGAACACCTAAGATTATATCTTCTTCAAAAAAATTTGAATTCTCAAGCTGTCTGTAAAGCTCATCAAAAACATCATCTAAGATATTGTCGGAATTTAAGCGAATAATCTCTAATGAATTTTCAGAATCTAAGACATAACTCCCTTTAATCTTAGCGTAAATTTGATTTACATTACTAAGTAATTTTTCTTTTTTAATTGACCCTTGCCTTTCCAATTCATCATATAATGAATTTATCTTGCCTTGATATACTTTATAATCTTGGATTAACGAATAATTTGTTTTTACAGAGTTATAATTCAACTTTAGTTTAGGATTGTAAACATTTAACTCTTCTGATTCTAAAATATCATCTAACGATAGATTTGAAATTGCATTTATGGTATTTTTTAGCATAGAAGGATTCCTTGTTAATCCTTTGCTAATGCTTATACTTTCATGCCTTAGTTTCATCTGTCTTAATAAATCAAAAGTAAATTTCTGAGTGTCATTAGTTTCAAGATGATGATTTGGACATAATAAAATTAGGTTTTCAAAACTTGCTCTTTGCTTATCCGTCATATTTGGAATAAAACGGCCACCCTCTTCAGCGTCTTAAATGTGGCAAATGTTTGAAAAATTAGTAATGTTAGTTGGGTTTGTAAATACAACAGGACAACCAGGAAATGCACACCTATTATCAGATACCGCATATAACCTTTTAATGGTTAAATCAGAATAGTTTCTTGGTCCTTTTCCCATATCACAAAGATATTATTTTTCATTTAACAATAAGTTTAAAATTTGTACAATGTTTCTCTGAAAAATCAACCCTCTCCTATATAAAGCCCCTCGCCTTTAACTCCAAATACTTGTTAATTGCATTTACAGTGAGTTTATCGGGGGTGGTTAAAATGGGGTGGATGCCGTTTTGCTCGAGCTCGCGATAAATGGTTTTTTTATCGTAGATAAATTTTTCGGCAATGGTTTTTACATACACTTCCTCCATGGTAACAGGTGGTTGAGTTAGCATATTTTGAATTTCGCTGTTCTCGAAAAATACAACAACCAACAAATGCTCAGCAGCCAGTCGCTTTAAAATGGCCATTTGACGTTGTGCCGAAACCACGCTTTCGAAATTTGTGAACAGCACCAATAAGCTTCGATGATTTATTTTGCGGCGAATGGTGGAATACAATGCTGCTAAATCGTGCTCGCTAAAAGCAGTTGTTTGATTATACAGGGTTTCCATAATTAATTCGAGGTGCTGCTGACTGCGCCGTGGCGAAACCAATGCTTGAACCTTATCGCTAAAAGTTACCAAACCAGCTTTATCGTGCTTACCCATGGCAATATCGGAGATAACCAACGAGGTATTTATAGCATAATCGAGCAGCGATAAGCCATTAAAAGGCATTTGCATGTTACGCCCCATGTCGATGACTGAGATAACTTGCTGCGATTTCTCGTCCTGAAATTGGTTTACCATTAAGTGCGATCGCCGAGCAGTTGCTTTCCAATTGATGGTTCTATAATCGTCGCCCTTAATGTAATCGCGAATTTGGTCGAATTCCATTTGATGACCAATTTTCCGAATCTTTTTAATGCCTATTTCTGTTAATCGGTTCGAAATAGCCAGAAGTTCGAATTTTCGCATCTCAATAAACGACGGATACACTTTAACCATGGCCGATTGATCGCACAGAAAACGCCGTTTTACTAATCCTAATCGCGATTGAACAAATACATTTAAAGCACCAAAATAGTATTCGCCTCTTTCAAATGGAGTTAAAGAATAATTCAACGAGTGAGTTTGTCCACTGTTTAAGCCGAACTTAAACGAATGATCTCGCATTTGAAACTGAATGGGCACTTCATCAATTAGGTTTATCCATACTTGAAAAGGATACTTATTTTCAACGGCAATCATCACATCATTTGCATCGCTATTCGAAAATTGCTCAGCCATATGTCGGGCTGCAACTATAGTCCCCGATGATTGATATAAAAGAATGCCATCGATAAAAAAAAGCAGTATCACAACCCCCACGCTAATTATAGCGAGCAATTGTGCCACATTCCAAAATAAACCTAACAACATGAGCATCACAAGCGATGCCCATATATAAAAGAAGAGGTTAGTGAGATAAAACGATTTCCAAAATTTCAACATCCGGTTGCGATTAGTGTTGGTATATGGGAGTTAAGTTGTTATCGAGGCACCTCAACCGAATCAACAATTTGTTTAATAATGGTTTCGGGTTTAACCCCTTCCATCTCTTTTTCGGGAGTTAAAATAATTCGATGACGAAGGACAGGATCGAGCACCACTTTTATGTCATCGGGCGTAACAAAATCGCGACCTTCGAGGGCGGCAAATGCTTTTGAAGCCGCCAAAATAGCCAACGATGCACGGGGACTAGCTCCCAAATAGAGCGAATTAACGCATCGTGTTTTTTCAACAATCTGCGCAATGTATCGAAGTAAATGCTCCTCGACCATTACGTGTGTCACCAAGTGCTGAAACCTAACAATATCTTCGGCTTTAACCACTGCCTTGACAGCATCTAACTGATTTAAATTTTGGCGCTTATGAGCATTTTGCAATATGGCCACTTCTTCGGTTAGCGTTGGATAACCCATCTCAATTTTAAATAAAAATCGGTCGAGCTGAGCCTCAGGCAGTCGATAAGTACCCTCGTGTTCAATGGGATTTTGTGTTCCAATAACCAAAAATGGTGGTTCCATGGGATAGGTTTTTCCATCGATGGTTACTTGCCGCTCTTCCATGACTTCGAATAAGGCCGATTGTGTTTTAGCTGGCGAACGGTTTATTTCATCTATCAGCACTATGTTCGAGAAAATAGGACCTCGATTAAACTCAAACGACGAATTACCCATGTTAAAAATGGTGGTACCCAGCACATCCGAAGGCATTAAATCGGGCGTAAACTGAATTCTGGAAAAATTAGTTGAGATGGTTTTTGCAACCAACTTAGCCAATAAGGTTTTAGCAACACCCGGAACACCTTCTAGTAAAACATGACCATTGGCCAACAAGGCTGCTAAAAGTAAATCAATTGTTTTATCCTGACCAACAATTACTTTCGCTATTTCGTTTTTTATAAGATAAGCCATGTGGTTTAATTCATCCACATTAAGGCGGTTTTCGAAAGGAGCGGTATTCTCCATAGTTAGTATTTATTTACAGTGTTGATAAAAATATTCGATCTTTTGATTAAACTGGGATAACTCTTCCCAATTGATTGATTTTGTATTTTTTAACTGAGCACCCATCGCAAACAGTTGTTCAATTATTTTTTGTGAAATACCCGATTTAGCCGCCAATTCCTCAAAATTTGTAGGATTCTGTGGATCAATCCGAAAATAGTAATGACTCCGAAGAAACTCAAGAAAATAGATGAACTTTTTTTGAGCCAAATCAACATGATTTTTCTTGCTTAAATAGAGTCGCCCAATGGTTTCAACAAACTGTTTAGAGGTATTTTGAATCGGTTCAATCACCGGAATTATTCGTTGAACACGTTTCGATTGAAACACAAAAAACAATATCAATCCAATAAAAAATAGGTAATAAGCATATTTCAAAGCTGTATGATCCATAATGTAGGAGAGAATGGTTTTCTCTCTCAGAGACGAATCTTTATAATACTCGTCCCACACCAAACCAGTAGAAGGCAAATACGATAGTGCTTTAAAGATATATTCATAATTATCACCCTTAACCAAGTTATAATTGGTAAACACCAACGGGTTTGAATGAAAATAAAAATACCCATCACCAAAGGTCACTCGAATAAAATTAGTTTGCCCCTTTTGATTGTATCCTAAAACAGTGGTTTTTGTGCTATCGTAAGCCGTAAAATAACTATTGCTAATCCCTTTTTTAAAGGAATATCCAAACGCTGTTTTCAAACGGCGATTGGCAAAATTCAAAACCAACGAATCGTTCTCCCCGATAGGATTATAATAACCATTTTCGGTTTTAATTTTAAATGTATCCATTAACGCTTCCCCATAATCATGGGATGCAATAAAAACCTGATTCCCTGCATCGACCACTTCAAGCATTTTAGCAACATCAGCTTCTTCAGTATTAAAATGGTTGCAAACAAAAATAAATCCTGATTCTACAGGCGTTGTTGTTCCTAAAAACTCCAACAATGAAGTGTGCGCTACGACTAAGTTCTTGGATGGCTCCAACTGCGATAACAGCTCATACAAGGCCTTATCGCCATATGGTTTAGTGTGCTGTTTCGAAAAACTGAGTCGCCAATTAATCTCTCGAGGTGATAAAACAATAACCAATATAAACAAAACCACCCCAAAGGCAATTAAACTCAACAATTTATAGTCGCCTTTGCTCATTACGATTTAATTAGTTGGTTTAATGTAAAATAATCGTTCTGAATGGATTTAAACTGTTGGTCCGAAACATCGAACTGCCCATACCATGCATATTCGAAATGAAGCGTAGCTTGCTTAAACTGCTGTTTAAGTGTATCGCCTTTTAGTTCTAACAAATACTCATAATTGGTTTTACCCATCTCCCATTTAATAATTCCTTTGATATTTAATTCTCGGAGACTCAATAAATAAAGCACCCTCACCGCTTCGCGCCAGGCTTTACTTTCAATAAAAACCTTAAGCATACTCTCCAGCCGAACATCATGAATATCATCAACTCCCGAAGTAAATATTACACGGTTACTTTTAAAATTTCGTCGAAAAATAAATAATCCCTGTATAGGTGCTCCTATAATGATAAAGGCGATAACTGCAAAAGCAATTACAGCCACTATAATTATTAAATTAACGACCCAATCTCCAGCCTCCCCTCCATTGCCAAAAAACGATCGTAACCATTTTAAAAACCGATCCCAAAGTGAAGCTTCATTTTGAGCCACTTCGTATTGATATTCGGGATTGGATTTTATTTTTTCGATGGAACTGGAATCGGGTTGCCTCACTTCAACAAGCGAGTTATCCCAAGCCTCCACTTTAGTTTGAGACATAACCCCATTGCTCGAACCAAACGTTACGAGTAGTAATAAAAAGCTGATCCAACTCACTTTATTCATTCGACTCGCCTAATTTATCTACCTTATTAAATAAACTCAACTTATCTTTCTTTTCAACCAAATTGTAATACTGAATACCAATTAATAAAGCACTTACAGAGCTTAATAAATAGGAACCAAACACTGCAATTAATGAAAACAACCCCGGCAAAATCAATCCCGATTCCTGGCTGTTAGATGATGCTCCAAAAAATGCAGACACCATTATATAAGCAGCACTAGGCAATGAAAAAACGGATGATAGTATATTGACAATTATTCCTACAACAATTACAAGTCCAAAGGTTACCCACCAATTATTTTTAATGATATCAAAACATCGACTTAAACTATCGCCTATACCTTTGTTTTCGACTAAAGCCACCATCATAATAAACACCAATGGTATCATCACATAAATGCCAGGAATGATAAGTAATATAAAACCAAAGATCATCAATACAACGGCAATCAATTGAAACCCTATCATTTTACCAATTCGACTAACGAATCGATACCAAACATCGAGGTGTGTAAAATTTCCACTTCCTTTTTCGTTGTATAAATTCAAATAGGAAAAAGATAACCCCGTAATCATAAAATAACAGATAAATGTAAAAACATAAAGATACATCATAACTGGAACATCATTGGGTGCTGCACCAGGTGTTCGGTGCGCAAAAATAGATGTTAAACTTTGAGTCATGCCATTAAAGTAAATGGTATTAAATATTGCCAATACAATTAATGGCAAACTCGCAAACAAGATTAAAGTCTTGAATAACAACTTGTATTCTTGTTTTAAAAAATCAATTAATACATTAAATACTCCGCTAAAATCGCGATCTACATTCAATTCAATTTGTTTTTTCATGGTTTTGAGAGGTTTGTTTTTTGTGAATGATATAAGGAAAAATAAAAAAATACCAACAAATAACAGTGAGCGAAGAGCCAATGATTCCAATGTTAAGAACTAAAGGGATGGATTGATAATAGCGCGTTAAAAATCCCTCGAAAAAACCTGCCACCATAAAAAATGGCACAAGTGCAATCATAACTTTAGCTCCTTTTTTGGCTGCTGTAGTAAAAGCATGCAAGCGAGAATAAGTTCCGGGGAATAAAAATCCTTTCCCCATTAAAATGCCAGCTCCACCTGCAATAACAATGGCTGATAACTCTAAAGTACCATGTATAAAAACCCCCAATAACGAGGTTCCTAAAATATTATGCTGATAAAAAAAAGTAATAAACGATCCTACCATCACCCCATTGGTGAAAATTATATAACTGGTTCCCAATGGCGTAAGTAATCCAAGCAAAAAAGTTATAAAAGCGACCCTAATGTTATTGATTGTAATTGTTAAAAACATGAGTGATTCATCCATAGTCCCATAAACAGCTAAAGGATCACCCTTTTGAATGTTGTTAAGCGTATTATTCACATACTCATCACCTAATATCATACGAACGAACGACTCATCGGTTAAGGCCGAAACCACACCTAAAAGGATCGACAATGAAAAGATGATCAACGAGATGAGATACAATTTCCTCAATTCGTAATTTAATAATGGTATTTCTTGCGTAAAGAAGGTGCGAATTCGGCTTGTTGATTCACGTTTATTTTTGTAAATCTCTTGATGAGTTTTTAACGTTAAGCGATTAAGATAAGATGCAATGTGCGATCCAGGATAAAATGTGCGGGCATACGAAAGATCATCAGTTAACTGAATGTACTGATCAGCCAATACATCGGGATTTTCAGGCCTGGCTAATTGTTTTTCAAAATCGTCCCACCGATTTTTATTGCGGTTAATAAATGTAATCTCTTTCACTTAGGTTGGTCTGGTAGATTAAGCGGCATAAATATATCAACCCTTGTGATCATATACAACCGTTCACCATAAAAAAGTATATTCAATGCTAATATTCTTTTTCTACAACCTAAGGTTATGAAATATTATCAAAAAAATTATCTTTAAGCATTCAAAAACAAAATATCAATGGGCGTTTACAATATTAAAACCACTCAAAATGTCGATTTAGAATTCGAAATAGCCAGTATTGGTGATCGTATTCTAGGATTGTTAATAGATAGTGCAACAATTATGGTTTATTGTATAATTTGCATTACATTTTTTTTCGTAGCTAAAACATCAAACAATCCCTCTCCTTGGTTTTTACTTCTTTTTTTACCAGTACTGTTATATTCGTTACTATGCGAACTATTTTTAAACGGACAAACAGTCGGCAAAATGGTTATGAAAATACGTGTGGTTAGGAACGATGGAAAAGAATTAGGATTTGGCAGTTGCTTTATTCGTTGGATATTTCGAATAGTTGATTTTAATTTAACATTTGGAATGGCTGCTTTACTCACTTATTTATTTTCTCAAAAAGGTCAGCGTTTAGGTGATATAGCCGCATCAACCACTGTATTAAAAATAGAATCGGGATATCGATTGACAGAAACAGCTTATGTGCAAGTTCCAGAAAACTACACGCCTCGCTTTCCTCAAGTGACCAAACTAAGCGATGCTGATATTCAAACAATTAAAGAGGTTTTATTGGCTGTGAATGGATCAACTGACTATTACAGCATTCGAAATCCTCATCCGCTAATTATAAAAACCATCGATATCATTAAAAAGAATACCGGAATCGATTCAGATATGCCTCATAAAAAACTATTAATTACCATTTTAAGAGATTACACTTTTTATCATCAGTAATTAAGTGTTTCACAATCCTAACTCGGCTAAAAAACCCACATCTTTTGGCTGGACCGTAAATTCTCATCGTAAGTAAATCCTCCATGCATGCCTCCCATTTATTTACATTGGGTATTCAACCTATTTATGGGTTACCTCCTGACAAAATAAATTACCGACAACAAGAATCCTATCACATATTTTTTCATGGTATAGCGCATTTAAATAATCATAAAATTACTCGATTAAAAGCAACTGCGTAACACATCGAAAATAATACTTTTTAACAAAAGGTGCATGAAAACTAATTGCAACAAGTCATGTAGTAAATAAGACAAGGAAGATAAATGCAAAAAACAAATATTGTTCCCAAACCATCAACGAATAATGGAGCAAGTAGGCGAAAACATCAAATTGGCCAGGAAACGCAGAAAATTTACCGCAATTCAAGTAAGTGAGCGAGCTAGTATTGATAGAACCACTTTATACCAAATTGAAAAAGGAAACAGAAGCGTTTCAATGGCTGTTTATTTTAACACATTGAGAGTATTTGGATTACAGGATGATTTCTTAAAACTTGCTGCAGATGATATATTTGGCAGAAAACGTCAAGACCAAAGTTTAACAAGTAAAAAGTAAATATGTCAATTACAAAAACAGATATTTTAGTCTATGCTCATTGGCTGGGGATGAAAGATCCTATATTGATTGGAGTGTTAAGTGCTCAGCAAGCAAAAGGCAAAAAAGCATTCGAAGATACGCTACTGGCTATAAATCATCTTGTAAATGGAGAGTGGCTGTAGTAATAGAAAGCACTGTTACTCTCATAAACAATAGCCAAAAGCATAAAATAATAGCCGAGTAATAACCTCAAGGGCTGTAGCCCGCTTCAACGTTCCTTAAGTTGACAAGAGAGCCATCTGATATTATCAATTCAACCAGAAACATCAAAATTAATGCTGTTGCCAGTTCTGGAAAAACTACAACCGTAATCGAATGCGCCAAAACAAGAACAGCAACAAGTAAAATTCTATATTTAGCATTCAATAAATCAGTAAAAATAGAAGCTGGGAGAAAGTTTACGGACAAAGGACTTAAAAATGTGAACGTTGAAACGGCTCATTTACTTGCCTATAATCATTTTGTTTTTCAAAACAAATACAAGGTAAAAGTAAAGTAAGAGAATTACATGAATAATACGTAATCTCATCGATAAGTCTAATAATCTTAAGTTTAAACATCGGATAAATCTATTGCGATAAATATAAACAGCTTCTGAATATTACCCCTTATTTAATGCTTAAATTCTGACAAAAAAATATATTTAATTTTAATATGCTGGATTCCTTATTTGCATACTACATTTATAAATCTGTCAGAGAGCACTATATATTATTATAAGACTATTGGAATCCTTAGAATGTCTGCAAAATCAAACAAAGTAGCCTAACTCCCCCACCTTCGTTAAATATTTTTTTTCACTATTAACCGACAAAACATAAATCTTGTCGGTTTTTGTTTTCTATATTGTTGTATAATAATAGGTTGCATAAATATTTTTTGGTTTTTCAAAAACCTACCCCCCTCAAAAGAGCGACATTTGTATGCCCACAGG
>JBBQUP010000006.1:0-58902 GCA_038212305.1 Bacteroidales bacterium | reverse complement strand
GACCAAAAGAGACTGTAAAAAAAGAGACGAATAAAATGAGTAAGGCAAAGACTCGTTTCATGTTTGTGAGGATATTTTACAATTATTAATTCGATGCTAAAAATATAATCACAAGGTATTAATAAATATGATTTTATCCATGCACCAAAATTTTGTTATCGATGAATTATTGGAATTGATTTGACACAAAAAAATCCATCTCTTTATGGAAGTGGATTGGTTACATTTACTTAAATGCTAACATTATTCTGGTTGTCTACGGTTTATCTCATCTCTAATCTCCGATGCTTTTTCGTAGTTCTCATTAGAAATAGCTTCATCAAGCAATTTGTTCAAATCGTCTAAGCTTTTTTTTGTGTACTTTGCTCCACCGGTTTTACTAACTCCTTTGGTTTTGGTTGAGGGTTCTTTTTGTCCAAATTCCAATACTATTCCTGCTTTGTTAATAATATCTTCGTAAGTATAAATTGGACAATTAAATCGGAGTGCTAAAGCTACTGCATCTGACGTGCGTGAATCTATTCTTACCTCTTCGGTGCCATTTAGGCAAACTAATTCCGAATAAAATATGCCTTCTTCTAGCTTGTAAATAACTACTTCGATAATGGTTACATTAAAAGTAGTGGCAAAATTAAAAAACAAATCATGAGTAAGCGGTCGAGGAGGCTCTAATCCTTCGAGTTTAATCGCTATCGATTGTGCTTCAACACCTCCAATGATGATAGGAATTCTACGATCACCCCCTTCTTCAGCTAAAACCAAAGCATAAGCTCCCGATTGAGTTTGGCTGTAAGAAAGACCTAAAATGTTGAGTTTTACTTTTGATTTATTCTCCATAAAATAATCCGCTCGATAGGCAATGGAGCAAATATAACAAATCATTTTTACAATTTTAATGGATGCATTGGTTTTGAAGACTCTTTTTTATTAGGTGTTGGTTTTAGTTTAGAGTTACTTTAATTTACTCGCTTGTGAGTTGAATCGATAGCAACTCAATAAATAGAAGATTTTTTTTGAGTTAGAGTTAAAAAAAGGGTGCAGAGGGTAATTTTCTCATAAAAAGGATTTATATTTGCACCCTCATAAAAATGAGGTTATTATTAACTAATTAATTAAAGTCCTATGCCCGTAAAAATTCGTCTTCAAAGACACGGTCGCAAAAGGTATGCTTTCTACCACATTGTGGTAGCTGATAGCAGGGCGCCACGAGATGGCAGGTTTATTGAAAGGCTTGGTTCATACAATCCTAACACAAATCCTGCTTCTATCATTTTAAACTTCGACAGAGCTTTACATTGGCTAACTGTTGGTGCTCAACCTACTGATACATGTAATGCCATTCTTTCATACGAAGGCATTTTAATGAAAAAACACCTTTTAGACGGTGTTAAAAAAGGTGCTTTTGATGAGGCTGAAGCTGAAAAGCGTTATGCTGATTGGAAAGTGAAAAAAGAAGCTCAGATTCAAGCGAAAAAAGATCGTTTGGCTAATGAGAAAAATCTTACAAGCAAAGAGCGTTTGGAGATTGAAATAAAAATCAATGCTGAAAAAGCTGAGGCCATCGCTAAGAAAAAATCTGATGCCATTGCCGCTGCTAGACCTGCTCCTGTTGAAGAAGTTTCGGAAGAAGCTCCTGAAGAGGTGGTTGAAGATTCGGCTGATGATGTTGCTGCAGAGTAATTTAAGTATACTTTTATTCGAGCATAAATTAAAAGGTTGTCCACGGACAGCCTTTTTTTATTAATTTTAATCCATAGTTAAGTACTTCATTGGAAATAATGTCGTATTATTAGCAGCTAATTGATTCATAATCAGCATAAACACAAAACAATAAATAGGTCATAGACCATAATCAGAATGCCATGATAGAAAAAGAGGATTGTTTGAAGATTGGAGCTATTCAAAAAGCACATGGTATTAATGGAGAGCTATCTCTATTTCTTGAACCCGGCATTGATTCGGATATGTTGGATGAAGGGCAATTTGTTTTCTTGGATTTGGAGAATGGATTAGTTCCGTTTAAAATCGAATCGTTACGAACTCGTGGCGAACATGGTGGATTAGTATATTTAACAGGAATAGATTCTGAAACAATAGCTCGTCAAATGGTTGGAACGACTCTTTGGGTTGAGAAAAATTCCTTGACAATTGACGAAGAGCAATTCCCGGCTACCTTGTTAATTGGCTACAGTATAATTGATGACGTTGCGGGCGATTTGGGTACGCTTACAGAGATTCTCGACAGCGATAAAAATCCATTAATGGTGGTTACAAGTAAAGGAGAAGAGATTTTAATTCCTTTGGCTGATGATTTTATTCTGTCCATCGATGACAACAAGAAAATTATTAATGTATCGTTGCCCGAGGGATTGGTCGATTTGAATAAGTAAACCAAAATTACTCAATTAGTCTGCGCCAATTTTCCGGAATAATAACCGATTCGTTTGACATTTGATCAATACAAACCATTACCGATTCACAAGTGGCTTTTATTTGCTTTGCTTGAGAAGTAAAAATTTGCTGTTGAAGAGTAAGACTCTTTGTTCCAATATTTTTCAACTGTGTAACTAACTCAATATCTTCATACAAACGAATAGAGTTGGCAAAATCGGTTTTTACTGAAACAATTACTAAGGTAAGTGCTCCTTCTAATAAAGTATCACCAATAGTTTGCTTTAAAAACCCAAGTCGCCCAATATCAAAATACTCATGAATAGTGGCGTTATTCGCATGACCCAATAGATCAATGTCGTTAAAGCGTATCTGAATATTAGTTCGGTGAGTAGTGCTCATGAATTATTTCGATTGAATGATACGAAATGTTGATTTTGGCCCAATTTCAATAATCTGATGTTTTTTACGCTCAGGTTCTTCCAGCTTTAGTTTAATCGTGTGAATAGTGGAGGGTAACTCAGTACCTTTGATTTCCCACATGGCCAATGGCTTTCTGAATTGCTTTCCAATGAGTTTGAACGCATCCGATTGAGCTAATCGTATTGCTATAAATCCATTTGAATTGCACAACGTTGTCTCGATATTCTTGGCATTACCCAATATAATTTCAAGTGGACTGTTAGTTAACTCAAACAAGTCGTAAACAATCTCGGGAACATCGTTGAAATAGGCTGCCACTTGATTGATATTCGGAAATAGGAGAGCCACCTCGGGTAAACTTTCTTTACTCGCAATTTGAAAAACTTTGTAGACAGCTTCTTTTGAAACTGCATCGCACAACAAAATTTTTCTGTTTTGTGATTCAACTACTAAAAGGTTGCTTCGCTTTAATTCTGATAATAATTGATCAAGAATCGCTTTCTCCATTTGTTTTTCCTTATTTGTTAGTGAGCAAAGATAAGGTGCGTTAAAGGATTTATTCCGATAACGCACCTTTTTTATTATACAGCCACTCCAAAATCACGTAGTGCATCATTGAGCGATGTTTTTAAATCGGTTGATGGTTTGCGTTGTCCAATAATTAATGCAGCTGGCACCTGAAAATCGCCTGCTGGGAACTTTTTTGTATAGGTTCCTGGAATAACTACCGAACGCGGTGGAACATATCCTTTATATTCAATGGGTGTTGAACCTGTTACGTCAATAATTTTTGTTGAGCCTGTTAAAACCACATTGGCACCTAAAACAGCTTCGGTTCCAACTCTGCAGCCTTCAACCACAATGCAGCGCGATCCAATAAATGCATTGTCCTCAATAATAACCGGAGCTGCTTGAATAGGTTCTAATACACCGCCAATACCAACACCTCCGCTCAAATGTACATTTTTGCCAATCTGAGCACAGCTTCCTACCGTAGCCCAAGTATCAACCATGGTTCCCGAATCAACATAAGCACCAATGTTTACATACGATGGCATCATAATTACTCCACGCGCAACAAACGATCCATAACGGGCAATAGCATGAGGTACCACACGAACACCTAAATCGGCATAGTTTTTCTTTAATGCAATTTTATCATGAAATTCAAAAGGGCCAACCTCAATGGTCTCCATTTTTTGAATAGGGAAATACATTAAAACAGCTTTTTTAATCCATTCGTTCACCATCCAACCATCGCCCGATGGCTCTGCAACACGTATTTCACCTTTATCGAGCAATTCAATTACCGACCGAATAACTTGTTGATTTTCTGCCTGCTCAAGCAAAGCTCTATTGTCCCAAATGGTTTCAATTATAGATTTTAATTTATTATTCATTGTTATATAAGTTTTCTGCAAAAATAGAATGAATCGCACACGTATCCAAAATTGCGGAACAATTAATACTTGTTGAGTTATTTCCACGACCAGATTTTGCTTATTTAAATGCATCAAAGCGTATTGAATCAGATAAATAGTGTTAAATAAGCTTAATGCCGATATGACGATGATTTATATTTTATAATTTGGAGTACTAATATATTTCAAATATTTAGTTTCAATAAGATGGAAATTTTAGAATTCTGAAGTTTAAAAAGCATTGAAGGGTGAATGTTTCGTTGAAAAATAGACTAATTAATTTCTTATGATACAGAAATGGGTGTGCTGGTTAAGATTAGTTGGAAGCCTTTTTTTCGTTCCAGTAATAATGGCTGGCCAAAATACCGATGAAATATTGAAAGGAAAACTGTTTGGAGAGGTTGAGCCTGTTGGGTTTGCATATGTATTAAACACTCGCACATCAATAGCTTCTGAATCGAAAGATGACGGGAGTTTTGAGTTAGATGCTCAACCTAATGATACTTTATTATTTCGGTGTTTGGGATATCGCGATACTTCGTTTATTGTTAGTAACGTAGAGCCTAAAATTTTCAATGTTACTTCTCAAACATTTGCGCTTAACGAAGTTAAAGTAACTTGGTTTTATTCCTATGCGGCCTTTAAACGAGCTTTTTTAAACCTTAAAATTGATGATTCGAAGAATGTGAAATTTAATATTCATATTGATCCTCGCGAAATTGCAGGTTTAAGCAGAGCCGCTTCGGGTAATACCGGATTGGCATTTTCTTTTGGTGGAGGCCCTACAAAAAGCGAAAAAAACTATACATCATTACTTTCCGAGGAGAAAAGATATGAGCGCTTGAATTCATTGACTTCATATGATAACATTCGATCGTTTACTGGTCTTAAAGGTCCAACTCTCGACTCATTTATTGTTTATCTGCGCAGTAAAAAGCAAATTAATCCAGCCTCAAGCGATTATGAAATTTTAGCCTCGGTGAAAATGGCTTATCAAGATTTTTTAGCCATGGTAACTCCTTCGATTGATACGTTGAAAATTGATCAAAGTCATTGATTTACAATGATATTTATCATTAAAATAGCTGTTTCATATTAACATAATCCCAAACTAATTTAGAGGTATTTTTGAATTAATTTTGATGGAACAGAAACATTTTCGCCTTATTAATTGTTGATTATCAGCATAAACGTTAAATAGCAATAATTTTTTGCATAAATATTTACATTATCTAGGTATTTTTGTATTTTTATACTGTGTTAAATCGTAAGCAATTGTGACCGTATAGAGAAATTTTGGAATAAAAACGAATAAAATATAGAAAAATATTTGTTGGTTGATTCAAATGTTTTATTTTTGCCAACATGATTTGAAAAAAGATAGATGAAACGATCATCTGAATGTTTTCTTTTTTAAGACAACAATTATTTTCAGAGAGTTCCATCTGACCTTTAAAAAAAACAAATTATTACCAGATGAAAAATTATTTTACACTCATTCTCAGCATTATTATCCTCGTGGTCGGTACCAAAGAGAAGTGAGAGCTGTGTGTAAATAAATGAAGATATTTAATGAACAAGCCTTTCTCACTTCTCAAAAAGAAGAGGAAGGCTTTTTTCATTAAAAGAAGGATTAGAATTTACTTGCATTAATAAACTAGGTTAATGAATATAAAACTTAAAAGTGCAACATCTACCGAAGGTAGAAGAATGGCAGGAGCCAGAAGTTTATGGCGAGCAAATGGGATGAAGGATGCTCAAATGGGTAAACCAATTGTAGCTATTGTAAATTCGTTTACTCAGTTTGTTCCTGGTCATGTTCATTTGCATGATATAGGACAACATATAAAAAAAATAGTTGAAGCTGCCGGTTGTTTTGCTGCTGAGTTTAATACCATTGCCATCGACGATGGTATTGCTATGGGGCATGATGGTATGCTTTATTCGTTACCATCGCGCGATTTAATTGCCGATAGCGTTGAATATATGGTGAATGCCCATACTGCTGATGCCATGATTTGCATTAGCAATTGCGATAAAATTACACCAGGAATGTTAATGGCTGCGATGCGTTTAAACATTCCTACTGTTTTTGTATCGGGTGGGCCAATGGAAGCTGGCAAATTGGGCGATAAGTACCTCGATTTAGTGGATGCTATGGTGATGGCTGCCGATAGTTCGGTGTCGGACGATTATTTAAGCCAAGTGGAGCAAAATGCTTGTCCTACTTGTGGATCCTGTTCAGGAATGTTTACTGCGAACTCGATGAACTGCTTGAACGAAGCGCTTGGTTTAGCAATGCCTGGTAATGGAACCATTGTGGCCACTCACGTTAACCGTAAAGCGTTGTTCGAAAAAGCAGCGAATCAATTAATTGAAAATACATTCAAATATTATCGCGATGGTGATACAAGTGTATTACCTCGGTCGATAGCTACCAAAGCTGCATTTGTTAATTCAATGACTTTGGATATTGCCATGGGTGGATCAACCAATACCGTTCTTCACATGTTGGCCATTGCACATGAGGCAGATGTTGATTTTACGATGAAAGACATTGATTTACTTTCTCGCAAAACTCCTGTTCTTTGCAAGGTAGCACCAAACTCCGATTATCATATTCAAGACGTGAATCGAGCAGGAGGTATTTTGGGTATTTTAGGTGAGTTAGAAAAGGGAGGATTGCTTGATACATCGGTTTCAAGAATTGATTTCCCAACTCTAAAAGAAGCCATTGCAAATTATGATATTAAACGATCAACAGCCTGCGCTGAAGCATTTAATATCTATTCGAGTGCACCGGCCGGAATGAGAAACTTAGTGCTTGGCTCGCAAAAATCGGTATATGCTAAATTAGACGATGATCGCCAAAAAGGTTGCATACGAAGCATCGAACATGCCTATTCGCAAGATGGTGGATTAGCTGTATTGTATGGTAACATCGCCAAAAACGGATGCATCGTTAAAACTGCTGGAGTAGATGAAAGTATTTTTCATTTCGAAGGAAAAGCTCGAGTTTATGAATCGCAGGATGACGCCATGAATGGAATTCTTGGAGATGAGGTTAATGCTGGAGATGTGATTATTATTCGTTACGAAGGCCCTAAAGGAGGTCCTGGGATGCAAGAGATGTTATATCCCACATCTTACATAAAATCAAAACATTTAGGGCATTTGTGTGCACTCATTACCGATGGGCGATTTTCAGGAGGCACATCCGGTTTAAGTATTGGCCATGTATCTCCCGAAGCGGCAGCTGGAGGTGATATCGCACTAATTCGCAATGGAGATCCTATCATTATTGATATTCCTAACCGGTCGATCCAAATTGACCTGTCAACGGTGGAAATGGAAAAACGTCGACAAGAAGAATTGAGTCGTGGAGATCATGCATACACACCGGTAAATCGGTTGCGCTATATATCGAAAGCCCTTAAAGCGTATGCTCATTTTGTCAGTTCAGCCGATCAAGGTGCTGTACGAATGATATAAAAAAAGTTACTAAACCATTGTTATTATGGAAACAAAAACCCAATTGCTCATGGAGAAGGATCAACAAATTAAACGAAAAATGACTGGATCACACGCCGTAATGCAATCGTTACTTTGTGAGGGGGTTGATCTAATGTTTGGATATCCCGGTGGCGCCATTATGCCCGTTTACGATGCTTTATATGATTACAAGGATAAAATTCACCACGTACTCGTCCGTCACGAACAAGGTGCAGTTCATGCAGCCCAAGGCTATGCACGGGTAACTGGCAAAGTTGGAGTTTGTATAGTAACATCAGGTCCCGGTGCAACCAATGCCATTACAGGTATTGCCGATGCCATGATTGATTCCACTCCTATGGTAGTCATTTCAGGACAGGTTACATCAGCTCTTTTAGGGACTGATGCCTTTCAGGAAACCGACGTGGTAGGTATTACTCAACCCATTACGAAATGGAATTATCAGGTTAAGCGTGCCGAGGAGATTCCTGAAGCTATTTCTCGTGCTTTTTATATTGCTCGAACCGGAAGACCAGGGCCTGTTTTGATTGATATTACCAAAGATGCACAAGCTTCGATGATGGAGTTTGAGTATAAAAAAACAACGCTTATACGAAGCTATACGCCAGCAATTAAGCCTGATGCAGATAAAATTGCCGAGGCAGCACGTCTAATTAATTTGGCTAAAAAACCATTGATTTTAGTTGGTCAAGGTGTTGTGCTTGGAAATGCTGAAAAAGAATTAATCGAGTTAATTGATAAAAGTGGTATTCCTTCTGCTTGGACACTTTTAGGCTTGTCGGCATTTCCTACCGATCATCCACTAAATGTGGGAATGTTAGGTATGCATGGGAATTATGGAGCTAACGTAAAAAC
This sequence comes from Bacteroidales bacterium, assembly GCA_038212305.1. Classification (GTDB taxonomy): domain Bacteria; phylum Bacteroidota; class Bacteroidia; order Bacteroidales; family Marinilabiliaceae; genus JBBQUP01. Next base: position 50,299 of record JBBQUP010000006.1, on the reverse strand, counting down.
CAATCAGGCTGATTTAGTCATTGCCATTGGGATGCGTTTCGATGATCGTGTTACGGGTAATGCAAAAGCTTATGCAACCAATGCAAAAGTGATTCATTTTGAAATTGATCCTGCTGAAATTAATAAGATAATTTATGCTGATGTTCCTGTTTTAGGGAATGTAAAAGATACGCTACCTTTGATTACTAAGTTGGTTGATGCACGGAAACATGACCAATGGCTTGCTGAATTTAGGGTGTGTGATAAAATTGAAGATGAAAAAATAATTCAGGAACAATTGAACCCTACTAAGCCTGGCCTGACAATGGGTGAAGTGGTTCGTAAAGTAAGTGAAGCCTACAACAACGATGCTATCATGATAACCGATGTGGGTCAGCATCAAATGTTTGCATCGCGTTACTTTAAGTTTAAGCAAACTCGAAGTGTGGTAACCAGCGGTGGTTTAGGTACTATGGGGTTTGGCCTTCCGGCTGCCATTGGAGCAAAAATGGGACGTCCTGACCGACCAGTGGTACTGTTTGTGGGTGATGGAGGTTTTCAAATGACTATTCAGGAACTTGGAACTATTTTCCAAACCAAAATACCAGTTAAAATTGTTCTTTTAAACAATAACTTTCTGGGGATGGTGCGCCAATGGCAAGAGTTGTTCTACGATAAGCGATATGCTTCAACCGAATTGATTAATCCCGATTTCCAAATGATAGGTAAAGGATATGGTTTGGATGTTGAGAAAGTTGAAGAACGTGCGAATTTAGATGATGCCATTCAACGGATGATTGAATCCGACAATGCCTACTTACTTGAAGTTGTGGTTGAAAAAGAAGGAAATGTATTCCCGATGGTTCCATCAGGAGCTTCTGTTTCAGATATTCGACTGGAATAGACCGGCGAGAATGTAATTTTAATCACTTAAACATTAGCCATTATGAAACAAGAATTCACCATACTCATATTCTCTGAAAACCACGTCGGGTTGCTCAATCAAATAACATCGGTTTTTACCCGACGACATATTAATATCGAGAGTTTAAATACCTCTCCATCGGCACTTGCCGATATACATAAGTTTACCATTGTGATTTATTCAACTCGCGAAGAAGTTGATAAACTCATTGGACAAATTGAAAAGAAAATAGATGTAATTAAAGCTTTTGTCTTTACTACAGATGAGGTTGTTCATCAAGAACTGGCTCTGTATAAAGTGTCTACGGATGCTTTATTAAATGGTAATGATGTTGAAAAACTGGTAAGACAATCAGGAGCTCGTATTTTGGAGGTGAGTAGAGACTACACTGTGATTGAGAAAACAGGATATCGGCAGGAAACGCAAGAGCTCTTTGAGAAATTGGATAAATTTGGTGTTCTTCAATTTACTCGTTCAGGACGAATTGCTGTTACTAAAACCAATTACGAACAACTCGCGGCTCATTTGCGAAGCTTAGAAAAAGAGAAAACATTGCTCGATTAATTATAGTTCCTATTATTTTTGATGCCTTAAATTTTAACAGGAAGTCATCACATAAATATTTTAATACTAGAGGTTTACTCTAATCGATTTCCCGGGTTTTATTTGTTAATTAGTCCGGCATTTGAACCGTAAAAACAATGAATTATGAGCGATAAGGTTTATATTTTTGATACCACCCTTCGAGATGGAGAGCAAGTTCCAGGATGTCAATTGAATACGATTGAGAAAATTGAAGTCGCTCGTCAACTCGAAAAGCTAGGGGTAGATGTCATTGAAGCCGGTTTCCCAGTTTCAAGCCCTGGTGATTTTAACTCGGTAGTTGAGTTATCTAAAGCAGTCACCAATCCTATTATTTGCGCATTAACTCGTGCGGTTCAAAAAGATATTGAAGTGGCAGCTGATGCACTTAAATTTGCTAAGCGAGGTCGAATTCATACTGGAATAGGAACATCACATTATCATATCTACCATAAATTAAACTCAAATCCCGATGCCATTATTGAACGTGCAATCGAAGCAGTAAAATATGCCCGTCGATTTGTGGATGATGTGGAGTTTTATGCCGAAGATGCTGGGCGATCAGAGAATGAGTATTTGGCTCGCGTGGTTGAGGCTGTCATTAAAGCCGGAGCTACCGTAATCAATATTCCCGATACAACAGGTTATTGCCTACCATCGGATTATGGTGCTAAAATTGCCTATTTGATGAACAATGTGCCAAACATGCATAAGGCCATTTTATCAACACATTGCCATAACGATTTGGGAATGGCTACTGCCAATACATTAGCAGGTGTGGTAAATGGTGCTCGGCAAGTTGAAGTAACCATAAATGGATTGGGTGAACGTGCAGGAAACACATCACTCGAAGAGGTGGTAATGGCCATTAAATGTCACAAAGAATTGGATTACGAGTTAGGTATCGATACCACTCAAATAATGAAAACAAGCAAATTGGTTGCGACTCTAATGCGTATGCCAGTTCAGGCAAACAAAGCCATTGTTGGTCGAAATGCATTTGCACATTCATCTGGAATTCATCAGGATGGCGTTTTAAAAAATCGTGAGAACTACGAGATTATTAATCCAGCTGACGTGGGCGTAAATGAGTCGAGCATTGTATTAACAGCACGAAGCGGACGTGCCGCCTTGAAACACCGCTTGCAAGTGATTGGCTTTGAGATTGAAGGTGAGAAACTGGATCATGTTTACAAAAACTTCCTTGTATTGGCCGATGCTAAAAAAGACATTAGCGACGAGGATTTAGAAATATTAGTGGGTCACGAGAAAAAAGAAGAACGCATTTTAAAGTTAGATAGTCTTCAAGTAATTTGTGGAAAATCATGTATTCCATCGGCTACGGTAACGGTGAATTACAATGGTAAAATTTGTACCGAAACAGCCATTGGTGATGGCCCTGTTGATGCAGCATTCTCGGCCATTAGAAAAATTGTACCGCATAAAGTGGTGCTTGAGGAGTATTTAGTGCAAGCCGTTACCCGCGGATCAGATGACATTGGCAAGGTGCATGTTCAGCTTGATCACGAAGGGAAAGGATACCACGGGTTTGGAGCCAATGTGGATATTCTAACTGCCTCGGTTTGGGCTTATTTAGATGCGCTTTCGAAGATTGTATAAGTAGTACGATGCATTAATTGCATCAACAACCTTAAAAAAAATAGAGATAAATTATAAATAGTAACATTTAAAGTTTAGAAAATTGGCTGGAAAAACGCTTTTCGACAAGATTTGGGATATGCACGAAGTGAAGACCATCGAGGATGGACCTTCAGTATTGTATATCGATCGTCACTTAGTTCATGAGGTGACCAGTCCGCAAGCATTTGCAGGATTAAAGGAGCGTGGAATTAAAGTGCTAAGACCACAGTTTACCTTCGCGACTCCCGATCACAATATTCCTACGATGGATCAGCATCTTCCTATTCAGGATTTGCTATCACGTTTTCAGGTTGAAACACTGACCAAGAATTGTGAAGAGAACAATGTGACATTGTTTGGTTTAGGACATCCTAAAAATGGTGTTGTGCATGTGGTTGGGCCTGAGTTAGGGATTACCCAACCGGGAATGACCATCGTTTGTGGCGATAGTCATACATCTACACATGGTGCTTTTGGTAGCATTGCTTTTGGAATTGGCACCTCTGAGGTTGAAATGGTTTTGGCATCGCAGTGCATCATGCAACCGCGTCCGAAACGCATGCTCATCAATATCGAGGGCTCATTAGCTAAAGGCGTGGCTTCGAAAGATATTATTTTGTACATCATTGCTCAATTAACAACGGGTGGTGGAACGGGCTATTTTGTTGAGTTTGCTGGTTCTGCAATTCGCAAATTAAGCATGGAAGCTCGTATGACAATTTGTAATATGAGTATTGAAATGGGTGCTCGCGGTGGCTTAATTGCTCCTGATGACACCACATTCGAGTACGTTAAAGGTCGCGAGTATGCGCCTAAAGGTGCTGCTTGGGATATTGCCATTGCAAAATGGAAAGCCCTAAAAACTGATGCAGATGCCGTATTTGATAAGGTTTTAAACATTGATGCTGCCGATATTGAGCCAATGATTACCTACGGAACCAATCCAGGTATGGGTGTTAAAATCAAAGGCAATATACCAACGCTTGAGTCAATCGAACAAGCATCGCAAGCTACCTATTTAAAATCGTTGGATTACATGGGGTTTGCTCCTGGCGAGCCAATGCAAGGTAAAAAAGTGGATTACGTTTTTGTAGGAAGTTGTACCAATGGTCGTATCGAGGACTTACGAGTTTTCACCGAAGCTATTAAAGGCAAGAAAAAAGCCGAAGGTGTTGTGGCTTGGATTGTACCAGGCAGTCGTCAGGTTGAAAAACAAGCTATCGAAGAGGGCATTAAAACCATCTTAGAAGCCGCAGGTTTCGAACTTCGCCAACCGGGCTGTTCGGCTTGTTTGGCGATGAATGATGATAAAGTTCCAGCTGGAAAATACGCAGTGGCAACCAGTAATCGTAATTTCGAAGGTCGCCAAGGTCCTGGATCACGCACCATGCTAGCCAGTCCTTTGACTGCCGCCGCAGCTGCCATTACGGGTGTAGTAACCGATCCTCGTTCGTTAATTTAAAATTGAAGAAAAATGTCAATAGATAAATTTGTAACACTAGAATCGACGTTCGTTCCACTTCCTATTGAGAATGTGGATACCGACCAAATTATTCCGGCTCGATTCTTAAAAGCAACAACAAAAGAAGGGTTCGGCGATAACTTATTTTCTGACTGGAGATACAACAAAGACGGATCGAAAAAAGCCGATTTCGTTTTAAACAATGCCAAATATTCGGGTAGTGTGTTGGTTGCTGGAAAAAACTTTGGAAGTGGATCGAGCCGCGAGCATGCTGCTTGGGCAATTCATGGATATGGTTTTAAGGTAGTGGTATCGAGCTTTTTTGCCGATATATTTAAAAACAATGCCTTAAACAATGGTGTATTACCAGTGGTTATCTCCGAAAAGTTTTTAGCCAATTTGTTTACTTCGGCTGATAATGATGCAGCTTCGAAAGTTTTAGTTGACTTGAAAACGCAGAAAATCACCAATATAGCAACTGGCGAAGCTGAAGTATTTGAGATAAACGGGTACAAGAAAAACTGTTTACTCAACGGTTATGATGATATTGATTATTTGATTAGCTTAAAAAGTGAAATAGAAGTCTTTGAAAACAAGGCGAACTAAATAAAATTGATTTTCATTTTTAATGCAATAGGAGCTACTTTTCTGAAGGCTCTTGTTGCATTAATTTGATTTTGAGATTTTGCATACTTACTTAAAGGAGGTTAAGAATGAGAGTCGAAATCATGGATACTACCCTACGCGACGGGGAGCAAACCACAGGCGTGTCGTTTAACGATGCTGAAAAATTAACCATAGGCCGATTACTAATTGAGGAATTGGGCGTTGACCGTATCGAGGTGGCTTCAGCGCGCGTATCTGATGGCGAATTTAAAGGCGTTCAGCGAATTACAGAGTGGGCTAATCGTCATGGAGTTTTGGATCGCATTGAAGTCTTGGGGTTTGTTGACGGGGATATCTCGCTAAAATGGATACAAGATGCTGGAGGTACGGTGATTAATTTACTAACCAAAGGATCATTAAAGCATGTAACGTCTCAGTTGCGTAAAACGCCTGAAGAACATGTGGCTGATATCAAAAAAGTGATTGCCTACGCCCAAAAAATGGGTATTACGGTAAATGTTTATCTCGAAGATTGGTCCAATGGAATGATTCATTCGCCCGAATATGTCAGTTTTCTTATATCGCAGCTTAAAAGCGAACCCATTAAACGATTTATGCTTCCCGATACATTGGGAATTTTAAATCCTGATCAAACACGGTTGTTTTTAGCATCAATGATTGAGCAATTTCCTGATGTTCATTTCGATTTTCATGCGCACAACGATTACGATTTGGCCATTGCCAATACCTACGAAGCATTAAAATTAAACGTTAAAGGAGTACACACCACCATAAACGGTTTGGGAGAGCGAGCAGGAAACGCTCCTTTGGCCAGTATTATTGGGGTGATGAACGATCACCTTAAAGTTGAGAATGGCATACGTGAGACTAAACTCACAAAAATATCGCAAATGGTTGAAACCATTAGTGGTATTCGAATTCCAGAAAATAAACCGCTCACTGGTGAGTATGTATTTACTCAGTGTAGTGGTGTTCATGCCGATGGCGATAACAAGGATAATCTCTATTTCAATACCCTTTTGCCTGAGCGTTTTGGACGTGTTCGAAAGTATGCGTTGGGTAAAACATCTGGCAAAGCCAATATTCTCATGAATCTCGAGGAGTTGGGAATAGAATTGAGTGCCGAAGAGATGAAGAAAGTCTCGAAACGTGTGATTGAGCTGGGCGATAAAAAAGAGATGGTAACTGCCGAGGATTTGCCCTATATTATTTCGGATGTGCTTCAAAGTAGCTCAATTAATCGACGAATTAAGATTAAAAACTATAGTTTATCGTTGGCACACGGTTTAAAACCAGTTGCTTCGGTAAGCCTATCAATCGATAAGGATACCTACGAAGAGGTATCGGCTGGCGATGGCCAATACGATGCATTCATGAAGTGTATTTGGAAAATTTACGAAAAATTAAAAAAACCGGTGGCCGTGCTGACCGATTACAACGTGTCGATTCCACCCGGTGGTAAAACCGATGCCTTGGTTGAAACAGTGATTACATGGGAGATGAACGAAACAGAGTTTAAAACCCGAGGGTTGGATGCCGACCAAACGGAAGCCGCAATTAAGGCGACCTTGAAAATGCTTAACATTGTGGAGAGTGGAAGTATTCCGAAGAAAAAATTACGTTAAAATATAAACACTAAGGAATGAAATTGAATATTGCAGTTCTTTCGGGCGATGGTATTGGTCCCGAAATTGTTGACCAAGCCTTGAATGTGGTGAAGGTTGTTTGTGAGAAATTTGGTCACGAATTGACTTACAAAGAGGGATTAGTAGGTGCTATTGCCATCGAAAAAACCGGTAATCCTTATCCCGACGAAACGCACGAGCTTTGTATGGCTAGCGATGCGGTTTTGTTTGGTGCCATTGGCGATCCAAAATACGATAACAATCCTAAAGCCACTGTTCGTCCCGAGCAAGGCTTATTGGCCATGCGTAAAAAACTTGGTTTGTATGCTAATCTTCGCCCCGTAAGCACATTTCCATCGTTGGCGCACAAATCGCCGCTTAAAACCGAACTGGTTGCTGGTGCCGATTTTATGTGTATCCGCGAGTTAACAGGAGGCATTTACTTTGGCGAAAAAGGTCGCAGCGAAGATGGCAACACCGCATTCGATAATTGCGTTTACACACGCATGGAAGTTGAGCGCATCTTAAAACTGGCTTACGAATATGCCATGAAACGCAAAAAACAACTAACGGTGGTTGATAAAGCTAACGTTCTTGAGACATCGCGCTTATGGCGTCAGATTGCTCAAGAAATGGCTCCAAAATATCCTGAGGTTGATACACAGTTTATGTTTGTCGACAATGCTGCTATGCAGTTAGTTAAATGGCCTAAGCATTTCGATGTAATGGTGACAGAGAATATGTTTGGCGATATCTTAACTGACGAGGCAAGCGTTATTACCGGATCGTTGGGATTGTTACCATCGGCATCGGTTGGTATTCACACATCGGTATTTGAGCCAATTCACGGGTCATACCCTCAGGCAGCAGGCAAAAACATTGCAAACCCCGTGGCAACCATCCTTTCGGCAGCCATGATGTTAGAGTACGCTTTCAAGTTGGTTGAAGAAGGCAAATTAATTCGTGAAGCAGTTGAAAAATCAATTGATAACAACATTGTTACCGAAGACATAGCCGAAGGCTCAAAAAGCTATTCAACCACCGAAGTGGGAGAGTGGATTATTAATTATATCAAGAATAAATAGAGAACTTTCCTTTTATAGCAAAAGCCGAGCATGTGAGTGTTCGGCTTTTGTGTTGGTATGAGTTTGTGGATCGTTTAGTGGCTGTAGCACGATTGTATCGGGGGTCTTCTCTTTTTTGTGCACCTTTCCTAGCCTGTTTCAGTATGTCTAAATCATTGCTTAGGGATGTTGTATTATGTACAAATAAATAGCACCGAAGTTTATCTGATAGCCATACTTACCTAATCCCATGTCTATTCATAAAATTCGCGACCTAGTTTCTTTTTTAACTCTTTATAGTCCGAATTTTACTATCATTCATAAACTTATTAATAGCTTCTCCATATACAACCACTTTTGCATCAAGAAGTTGCACTTTCCCATTTGCATCAAGCGTTGCTTTACCTGGTATCATTTATCAACTTAGAGCCTGTTTTTATAATAGTTTGGAGCTTAACTATATGTGCGCAATTAAACACAATCTACATCAAATTTAGAAAGTAACCAATAGCAAATCCCAAATTTATATCCCCAAAACCTCTTCAACATACTCATCCACGGTAGAATCTTCTTTATCTAAAACAACTTGAGCTTGTGTGTAAAAGGGTTCGCGCTCGCTGAGTTTTTGTTCGATAAAGGCGAGTAGGTCGTTGTTGGTTTTATTGGCAATGAGTGGGCGCGTGGTGGTTTCGTTTTGCAGGCGGTTCATGAGGCTTTGGGGCGATAGCTTAACGTAAATGGTTGTGCCCGATTGGTTCATCACCTTTATGTTGTTGTAAAAGCAGGCTGCTCCGCCACCTGTGGAGATGATGGTGTTGGTTAGCTTTTGCGATTCGATGATGAATTCGTGTTCCTTTTCGCGAAATTTGGTTTCGCCATGCACTTCGAAGTACTCAGCTATGGTTGTTTTATTCTGCTCCTCGAACCAAGCATCTAAATCAATAAACTTATAGTTGAGCTTTTGTGCCAATGCCTTGCCTAACGTGGTTTTGCCACATCCCATAAATCCGATGAGGTATATGCGTGAGTGTTTCATTTGTGAGTATCGAGATATGAGATTCAAGTATCGAGATTTTAAATCTAGCTGTTACGCGACATTATCTTTTATTATTATTCCGAATTTTAATATCTCGTTTACGACAAGATTGTTTATGTTAAAATCAGATACCATAAATGGATGTGGCTCTATTCGTAAATCAATTTTACGACGAAGTTTCATTGAATCTATTTGTGTGTCGATAATATCTACAATATTATTAACGGTTATGGCTATGTCAATAACGCTATCATCATGGTTTGTCCTTTTTGCATAGGATCCAAATAATATGGCTTTGTTAATGCTATATTTTGCACTAATTGAATCGATATAAGTACTGGCTATGTTTAAAGCTTCGTTTTTATCCATGATTGCAGTATTTTAATTTTATCAATCCATTGTGAGGTATACTTGTATGTGCATTTTTTTTTTTATAAAAAGCTTCCGTCGTTAGTTTAGGCATTTGATTTTAGTGCACGAATTAGTTCAGGGCTTAGCTTTCCTTCTTTTTTTCTAATCTCAAAAAGCTCTTCACGAGGGATAACTTGATTATTAAGAACAATCTTTGCTTTACTCATTTGTTGAGCAACTTTTATTCATGTTATCAGTTTGTCTTTACACATAATGCAAATTTACTGAAAATACTAGAAATAGATCAAGGTGTGTCATAGTTTTTTAAACTACCACACGATGCAATCGTGCGGTAGCGTTGGTCGCGATAGTTTTTAGTTCTTAAAACCCTAAGCTCATTTGAGGATTTTCGTCTTCTTCGATTATTGGGTTAGTGGCCTCTGTTGGAATTTCCTCAATAATTTCGTCGTCCTCGCCTTCGATATGAATGGGCTCAATCTCATCAATTTTCTTCACCTCGTAGGTGGTTAGGCGCTTACCTTTGGCTTTGTTGCCTTTAACGGCAATAAACTCTTCGGCATCAACAACAAGTGGTTCGCGTGTTTTGTCGTTGCCGCCAAATACCACTTCGAAACGAGGATGTTTTTCGCTGGAGAGAAGTAATAGTTTCGATTGGGGATGCTCGCCAATAAAGTTTTGTGGCTTAGCCGATGTTTCCACCTGAAAGCGTTTGAGGTAATAGAACTTCTGTTCGGCATCGTAAAACACGGCAGTCCAAATTTTTTGATCGCTGAATTTCTCGATGGTCAGAATATTATCGTCGTAATGGTTGGTAAGCTCAAAGTTGGTGGTGAAGAATTCGCCTTTTTTGTTGATAACCAAAATGGAGTCAGCATCCGAAAACTCGCCCAGATATTTTCCTCTGGTATCATGATTCAGTCGAAGTACTTCGGGCTCGAACCAGATTTTTCGTCCGCCTAATGTTGAACCACCAGCGCGCTTAAGCACCACTTTATGAACTTCGTTTTTCGATAAGATATTGCCCATCGAGCTACGGCCCTTGATGGTGAGCGTTGCCAAATCGAAATCGTAAATAAGGTTTCGAATGCGTGGTTTGGGTTTGAGTGTCACTTTTATGAGTTCGGCTTCACCATTGGGGTTTGCACTGAAATAGATGACCTCCGAGCCTTCGGTTCCTTGCGAAATGTCATAATCCTTGTCGCGGGTAATACCCGTTACGGCAAAGCGTTTAACGTACATATTGCCTCGCTTACCATCGCGGTAAATGGCATTGTAAATGGTGCGGTTATCGTTCTTTTTAAAGATGGCAATGTGGATGATGTTTTTACCCACAAAGGCTTTTTCGGCCACTTTTGATATAATATAGCGTCCCTCTTTGTAAAAAATGATGACATCATCAATATCGCTGCACTCGCAAATGTACTCGTCTTTTTTGAGCGAGGTTCCTACAAATCCATCTTGTCGGTTGATGTAAAGTTTTTCGTTACGTACCACTACTTTTGCGGCTTCAATGTTCTCGAAGCTGCGAATTTCGGTCATTCGAGGGAAGTTTTTGCCGTAAGTTTGTTTGATGCGTTTGTAAAAGTCGATGGAATATTTAATGATGTTTTCGATGTTGAATTTCACCGTTTCCATCTCTGCTTCAATACCTTTGATGTGATCGTCGGCCTTTTTTATGTCGAATTTAGAGATTTTACGAACAGGTTTCTCAGTAAGTTTGGTGATGTCCTCGGTTAAAATCTCACGGCGTAATCGACTGCGATATGGATCGAAACCCTTGTCGATGGCCTGGATAACGGCTTCCCAAGTCACAACATCCTCCTCTAATATACGGTAGATCTTCTCTTCGAAGAATATTTTTTCGAGCGACGATAAATGCCAATCATCTTCGAGCTCCGAGAGTCGAATGTTTAATTCGGCTAAAAGCAAATCAACTGTGTGTTTGGTGTTGGCTTTTAGAATTTTTGAAACGCCAATAAACACCGGTTTGTTATCGCTAATAACACACGAGTTGGGTGAAATTGAGTACTCGCAATCGGTAAAAGCGTAAAGTGCATCTATGGTTTTATCGGGCGATGATCCGGGCGGAAGATGAACAAGTATCTCAACATTTTCGGCCGTGTTATCATCAATTTTCTTGATTTTAATCTTCTCTTTTTCGTTGGCTTTTATGATCGATTCGATGAGTGTTGAGGTGTTTTTGCCAAATGGAATATCATTAATAATAAGTGTTTTGCTATCGAGTTTAGCAATTTTTGCTCGCACTTTAATGTTGCTGCCGCGCAATCCATCGTTGTATCGCGATACATCCACATATCCTCCAGTAGGAAAATCGGGGAATATCTCAAACGGTTCATTTTTTAAGATGGCGATGGAGGCATCGATGAGTTCGTTGAAATTGTGTGGCAGTATTTTCGATGCCAAACCAACTGCAATACCTTCTACACCTTGCGTTAACAGAAGTGGGAATTTTACTGGAAGCGTTATTGGCTCTTGGTTACGGCCATCGTACGACAGTTTCCACTGTGTGGTTTTGGGATTGAAAATAACGTCGGTGGCAAATTTGGTGAAACGGGCTTCGATGTATCGAGGAGCCGCTGCACTGTCGCCGGTGAAGATATTTCCCCAGTTTCCCTGTGGATCTATGATGAGGTTTTTTTGTCCCAATTGCACCAGTGCATCACCAATTGACGCATCGCCATGCGGGTGAAACATCATGGTTGAGCCAATAATGTTGGCAACCTTGTTGTATCGCCCATCGTCCATACGTTTCATGGCATGAAGAATGCGGCGTTGAACGGGTTTAAGTCCGTCGTTGATGTGCGGCACGGCACGTTCTAAGATTACGTACGAGGCATAATCTAAAAACCATCCGCGATACAATCCGGGCAAGTGCGTTATACGTGTTTGATCCACCTCCCAAATGGGGGCTATGCTGCTATTAGTGGCGGGTTCGTGACTGGGAATGATCTCTTCCGAGTCCATCTCTTCATCCATGTTTATATTGTCGTTGTTCATGATGCTTAATTCTTTTCCTCAAACATGTCTTCTTCAATCACCAAATTATCGATGATGAAATTCTGTCGTTCCGGGGTATTTTTACCCATGTAAAAATCCAGAAGATCTTTAACTGCATCGGTCTTTTTTAATCTCACCGGTTCCAGTTTCATCTCTTTGTTGATGAAATATTTAAACTCATCAGGCGAAATCTCTCCCAAACCTTTAAATCGAGTCATTTCAGGTTTAGGCCCCAACTCTTTTATGGCTTTGGTTTTCTCTTCGTTGCTGTAGCAATAAATGGTTTTCTTTTTATTGCGCACCCGAAATAGAGGTGTTTGAAGGATGTAGAGATGATCGTTTTTCACCAATTCGGGAAAAAATTGCAAGAAAAAAGTGATGAGTAACAACCGAATGTGCATGCCATCCACATCGGCATCGGTAGCGATAATAACGTGGTTGTAACGAAGGGTTTCCATGCTCTCCTCAATGTCGAGTGCGGCTTGCAGAAGATTGAATTCCTCGTTTTCGTACACAATTTTTCGCGTTAAGCCGTGCGTATTCAACGGCTTGCCTTTTAAGCTAAAAACGGCTTGGGTGTTCACATCGCGTGCTTTGGTGATGGAACCACTGGCCGAATCTCCCTCGGTAATAAATATGCTTGATTCGAGTTTACGGTCGTGATTTGAGCAATAATGAACTCGGCAATCGCGCAGCTTTTTGTTGTGCAAACTCACTTTTTTAGCTCGTTCGCGTGCTAGTTTTTGAATGCCCGAAATGGCTTTGCGCTCTTTTTCTGATTCAATAATTTTATGAAGCAGGATTTCGGACGTCTCAGAATTTTTATGGAGGTAATTATCGAGTTTCTCTGAAATGTTATCAATCACAAAGTTCCGAACCGAAACACCTCCTGGAGCCATATCTTTCGATCCCAGCTTGGTTTTGGTTTGCGATTCGAATACAGGTTCCTCAACTTTTATTGATATGGCGGCGATAATTCCTGTACGGATATCTGCTACATCGAAATTTTTGTTGTAGTACTCGCGTATAGTTTTTACAATTGCCTCGCGGAATGCAAGCAGATGCGATCCGCCTTGGGTGGTATGTTGTCCGTTGACAAAAGTGTAGTACTCTTCGCCATATTGATTGCCGTGAGTGAGCGCTATTTCAAGATCGGGTGATTTAATATGAATAATCGGGTATAAACCAGGAGAGGTCATGTTTTCATTCAGCAAATCCAACAATCCGTTTTTGGATTGATAGACATTGCCATTAAAATGAATTGATAATCCTGTATTTAAGTATGTGTAGTTTTTTAAAAGCGATTCGATGTAATCGGGATTGAACTTGTAGTGTTCAAATAGCTTTATATCAGGAAGAAAGGAGACGAGTGTTCCGTTTTTCTCATTGGTAATTTGCGGTGTTTGATCATCAGTAATTACGCCTTCCGAAAATTCCACACGTTTAGTTTGTCCTTCACGAAAAGCTTGGATTAAGAAGTTTTCCGAAAGCGCATTCACTGCTTTGATACCCACACCATTGAGGCCTACCGATTTTTTGAAGGCATTGGAATCGTATTTGGCTCCAGTGTTCATTTTTGAGGCAACATCGAGCACTTTCCCCAGGGGTACTCCTCGTCCAAAGTCACGTACCGTAACGCGTCCATCTACTACCGTTACATCAATTTTAGAACCAAAGCCCATCATGTACTCATCAATGGAGTTATCCATCACCTCTTTTAAAAGCACATATATCCCATCATCGGGGTAGGTTCCATCGCCCAATTTCCCAATATACATTCCCGGACGTTTACGGATGTGTTCTTGCCAGGCCAGCGTTCTAATGTCGTCTTCCGAATAATTTACACTCTTTTCCACAGCTGCGCTATTGTGTTAAACATAAGTAATCGATTGAGAGCAACCTCTTTCAAAATTTTTTCTCAAATATAATTAAAAGAAGAAACCTGCAATAATTAACTTATTAACAGGTCTAGAATGTTGTGTCGAGGAAAAGCTTTTGGTTAAAATGTAATATGCAGCTTATCAGGTTGATAATGGGAGTGATGGTTTCAGCCATAATATTTTAACAAAAGCTATTTTAACATTTCGAGCTTATGCAAAAAAATATCCCCAAAACTAAAATGAAGCATTGGGGACTATATTGGTTTTAGTGATAATTTACTTCTCTTCAGGAGCATTGTTTGATAGTTCTAACTCTTTCCAAATTATGTCTTTAAGGTTTGTAATTCCAAATCCACTCACCGATGAAATAAAGAGTGATGGAAGTTCTGGTAGATCTTTCTCGATTTCAAGCATCAGCTCTGCATCTAACATATCAGCTTTTGAGATGGCTAAAATTCTGCGTTTATCGAGTAATTCGGGATTGTATAGTTCTAACTCGTTAAGTAATGTGTGGTAAGCCTTTTTAATGTTCTCACTATCGGCTGCTACCATGAACAGTAGGATTGAGTTGCGTTCGATGTGGCGCAAGAATCTGATTCCTAGTCCTTTCCCTTCGTGTGCGCCTTCGATAATTCCAGGAATATCGGCCATTACAAACGACTGATTATCGCGATACGAGACTATTCCAATATTAGGGACTAATGTGGTAAATGCATAGTCGGCTATTTCGGGTTTAGCAGCCGATACAACCGATAAAAGCGTTGATTTACCTGCATTAGGAAATCCAACCAAGCCAACATCGGCTAATATTTTGAGTTCCAGTACAATTTCAAGTTCTATAGATGGCTCTCCGGGTTGCGCAAAACGTGGTGTTTGATGTGTTGCGGTTCTGAAATTCCAATTCCCCAGACCTCCACGTCCGCCTTGAGCAAGCGTTTTTTCTTCGCCATGCTCGGTTATCTCAAACAGATATTCGCCAGTAATGGCATTTTTGACAACCGTTCCGAGTGGCACTTCAATAATTTTGTCTTCACCCGATTTACCGGTACTTTTCGATTTGCCACCTGATCCACCATCGGTTGCATAAATGTGGCGATGAAATTTTAAGTGAATCAGAGTCCAGTAATTCTGATTACCTCTTACAATAATATGTCCACCTTGACCTCCATCACCTCCATCGGGCCCACCTTCGGGCATGAATTTTTCGCGACGAAAATGTCGAGAACCAGCTCCTCCTTTACCCGAGCGGCAGTATATTTTTACGTAATCAACAAAGTTCGAACTCGCCATTTATTTATTTGCTTCAATTTATAACCACGGCAAAGGTACTAAAAAGGCAGTGGTTATTGTTGTTATATGTGTTGTGTTATTTAATGGCTTCAATGGAAGAGCAAATACATTCAAATATTTGATCAATATTACCCATTCCTTTTATGTCGATTAAGACTTTTTCTTTTTTGTAAAAATCAATAACTGGTTCCGTTTGATCATGATAAACTTGAAGCCTCTTTTCAATGGTTTCTAGATTATCATCAGTTCTTCCAGATGTTTCACCTCGTTTAAGCAATCGATCAATAACTTCGTTTTTATCAACGTTTAAATTTACAACTAAATCTACGCTCACTTTATGACTTGTTAATAGAGCTTTCAATGCGATTGCTTGTTCTTTTGTTCGAGGAAATCCATCAAAAATAACGCCTGTGGCATTGTAAAGATTATCAAGTTTATGATCAATCATGTCTATAATTAAATCATCGGGAACCAAATTTCCTTCATCAATATAACTTTTGGCTAGAACCCCCAATTGGGTATGGTGGCTTATTTGGGAACGAAGCAAATCGCCAGTAGAAATATGTATAAACCCATATTTTTCAATAAGCTTTTCGCTTTGAGTTCCTTTCCCTGATCCCGGAGGGCCAAAAATAACGATATTAAACATGATGATGACGGTTTTAAATTAGTTCTATTTCCATTACAATAATCCCTTCAATAAAAAAGAACTAATTTAATAAAAATAAGAATATATGACTGAAAATTAGTTTATTACTGTATAAATATCAGGAAGATTACGTCCATAACCCAAATAATCTAACCCAAAGCCAACTATAAAATCATTAGGAATGCTAAGTCCTACATAATCTAATTTCACTTGTTTGAGGCAAGCATCGGGTTTAAAAAGCAATGTGGCTACCTTTATTTCAGCAGGATCATGTGCGGCAATTTGCTGAATAGTGCTTTCAATGGTAATACCGGTATCTACAATATCTTCTAAAATTACAATTGTTCTGTTTTTTAACGATTCGTTTAACCCTATAAGTTCTTTTAAGTTGCCCGATGATTTTTCTCCTTGGTAAGAGGCAAGCTTTAAAAAGCTTATCTGACATGGAACGGTTAATTTTTTCATTAATTCAGCTGCGAACATAAAAGAACCGTTGAGAATACAAATCATTAATGGATTTTTATCTTTCAAATCAGTCTCCATTTGTAGTGCCATTTGCCAAATAGCTTTTTCTATTTGACCTGAAGTTATTGATAATTCAAACTCCTTGTCAGCAAGTTTTATACGTTTCATTTAACGACTTTTTGTTTGTTCTGAGGTGCAAAAATATGAAAAATTGCAGAAAAATCTAGTGTTTAAAATAGCTTTCAGGCGAAATCACAAATTATTACTAGGTTGATAATTTTATTTTATGTTGTAATGCAATTTCTATCTCAACAACAATTGTAATGTTGTATGTTTATTTAAATTTTGCAAATAGCAATATAACAACGATTAAATGTTTTGTAATTTCATCATAATATTTATCTTTATTTATTGTATGATAAAATAATAGAATAAATTGTTACCTATTGATCTCTTTAAAAGGATGAGAATAATTGCTGCTAGTATTATTTTTTTTACGACGATTGTATTTTCTTTTGCTCAAGAAAGCGAAGGATCTTTAATATTCAGCAGCGTTTTAACTCCTGAAACATGTGTGAATTCAACTGACTATTCAGCAACTTCAAATCCTGCGGCAGTCATAAATCATTTACCTGTATCAGGTTATATTTTTTACGAGAACAGATACAATTTGCCTTCTTTGTCGGTTAAAGGATTTGCATCTTCATACCGAACAAAACTTGGGGTTTTTCAAGTGGGAATCAATCGGCTGGGCGACAAGCGATTTGCGACCTCACGATATAATTTCGGACTGGCTCGCCGATTTGGTCCTGTTTTTTCATGTTCGGTGAGGTTTAATTATTTTAGTCATACAATGGTTGGTGAACGTGAGGTTGGTACACTGTTTAGCGAAGTTGGAATTTTATGCGATATTAAAAAGAATTGGGTGCTTGGCATTCACATTGTTAATCCCGAGGGAGCAAAAATCGATTATACATATTATAGCGAAAAGTTATCATCGTTATACTCAGTTGGAATAGCTTATAAGTTACTAAATGTTGCTAAAGTTTATTCAGAATTTGAAATAACTAACTCCAACACTTATTTATTTGGTGGATTAAACATTGAAATGTGTAGAGGCTTGCAAATGCAAGGACGCATGAGTTTTGTAAATCCAGTTCAGTTTTTAGGATTAGCTTATTTGCAAAAATCGTTAGTCTGCCATGTTGGTTTTCATCATACTTTACCGTTGGGATGGGTATCATCCGTGGGATTAGGTATTCAATTTAATAACTAACGATCGCTATGTTTTTGAGATTTTATTTTCTAATGCTTTATTTGAGCTGCACAATAGGTTTAGTAGGACAAGTATTAAACGATAGTTTTGATTTTGGGCAATGGATGCAGCAATTGGTAGAATCGGGCATTGAAACAGATTTGGAAAGCGAAGCGGATCAATGGATTTATTTGTCGCAACACCCTTTAAATTTAAACACGTGCTCAAAAGACGATTTATCAAACTTTTTTTTTCTCACTGATAAACAAATCGAAGAGTTTTTTTATTATCGATATAGTAATGGTCCTTTAATGTCGATATATGAACTTAATGCAATCGCAGGGTTTAACGATAATTCCATACGATTGCTATTACCTTTTGTTGAAGTTAAACCCGTCGATCGGTATGTAAAAAACGTGGCAATAAACGCATTAATTCGCGATCAGTTTACATTCGAAAAATCCAAAGGATATAAATCTACAGCTGAGAATCCTGCGGTTTATGCTGGTTCTAATCATCGCATGCTCTCGCGATTTTCGGGCGAGTTGGGAACAACTAAAACAGGATTAGTTTTTGAAAAAGATGCAGGAGAAACGTTAATCAATGAAAAAAGTAAACTTCCTGATCATTTTTCGGGGTTTGTTGAGATTAATAAATGGAGGTTTTGCAAAAAAATTATTCTGGGCGATTTTGGTTTGAAATATGGGCAAGGTTTATGGTTGAGTACATCCTATTCAATTGGAAATATGAGTTCTCCTCTTTCAATTCGCGAACGCTCGAAAGGTTTATTTGGTGTGGCTTCAATGGATGAAAATCGGTTTTTAAGAGGTGCTGCAGTTGAAATGACTGTTAGCAAATGCTTAAGTGTAATGTCTTTTGCAAGTTATAAAAGTATTG
This sequence comes from Bacteroidales bacterium, assembly GCA_038212305.1. Classification (GTDB taxonomy): domain Bacteria; phylum Bacteroidota; class Bacteroidia; order Bacteroidales; family Marinilabiliaceae; genus JBBQUP01. Next base: position 31,532 of record JBBQUP010000006.1, on the reverse strand, counting down.
ATGGCTCCTTAAATACTGATTCAAATGCAATGGTAACAATTTATCGAACGGGTTATCATCGTACAAATTCTGAATTATCATCCCAAACTAATGCAAATGAGCTTTTAGCTGGATCTGTTTTTCGACTTAAATTAAATCATGCTATCATCGAAAGTGGTTATTATCATTATCAATTATCTAAACCTATCGATATTGGCACACAAGCTTATCAGATTTATCGATTTTCGGGCAATGAAATTAATTCTGCTTTTATTAGTGCAGGAGCTACATTAGGTCAATGCACTCTATTTGGCGAAATTGCATCATCAAACAAAAAAAACATTGCATTTGTAAGTGGTTTATTATGGAATGGAAAGGATCGCATTCAACTTGGTATAAAATATCAACGTGTACCTCTAAAGTTTTATTCTCCCTATAATTCTGCTCAATCGTATGGTTCAGATCCAGCTGGGCAAGAATTTTTGCAGGTAAGTGCGCTTTTTTCTCTTTCGAGCAAAGCTCAATGGTATGTACAGCAAGCCTATTACTCTAATTTTTGGCTTCGATATGGGATAGATGCTCCTTCGAACGGAATGGAAACGTTATCGCGATTGGAAACTGGTGTTTACCAGCCATTTACGAATACGTGGATGGTGCGATTTAGAACGAAGCCTAGTAATACATTAAGTGCTGATCCTGCTGCATTTCGGGTTAGTGAAAATAAACAGTTGAACTTACGATGGAGTTATTCTCTAAATTGTTCTCATTCGTTAAAGCTACGTGGACGCATAGAAACCACCTGTTATGATGAATCTTCAATGGATGTTTCATGGGGTGCTATGATTTACCAAGATATTATCTATCAAATACAAAAACCTGATTTGTTGATGAATTTGCGTTTGTGTAGGTTTAAAACCGATGATTTCAATTCACGTTTATATGCCTATGAACCCGATGTGTTGTATGCCATGTCGATCCCATCTTTTTCTGGTGATGGGAGTCGGATAATTGCACAAATGCGCTGGCAAGTCTCAAATTCTATTACTGGATGGGTTAGATATTCTCGAACTGTTTATTTCGATCGTGAGCAAATTGGAAGTGGAAACGATTTAATTGATGCGAATACAAAAAATGATTTCAAGTTTCAATTGAGTTATTATTTCAATCAAAAACAACGAAATTTGGATTATCAGAATTATTAAACTTTCGCTGTTTAAGTTTTATTTAAATGAATACCGAGATAGTAAAAAATAGATATTAGACTGATAGATTATATGATTTCAGATGATAAACATTCTAATTTCATCTTTTTCATCTTCATATATGTTTTTCTATAATCCAGTATCAATTTCGTTTAGTTAAGCGCTGAAAGTGCTAATGCTTTTAGGCTTACAGCCTAACTAAACGACATTGAATCCAGTATTTTTAGTTTCCAACTTCAGAAATAAACTTAATCCGTACCAAACGAATTTCTTCTTCGGTGTATTCATTTTCGCCGAGTTCTTCAATGGCAGCTGTTATATCATCTGTCTCAGCTTCCTCTTTAAAATAGTAAAATATGTCATCGCAATGATCTGGATCAATATGCTCCTCAATATAATAGTCAATATTTACACGTGTTCCTGAGTAAACAATTGATTCAATCTCTTTAAGCAATTCATCCATGGTAATGTTTTTCGAATTAACAATATCATGAAGCATTACTTTTCGATCAATGCTTTGAATAATGCCGATTTTTAATTTCGACTTATTAGCAACTGTTTTAACCACCATGTCCATTGGACGATCTACGTCATTTTCCTCAACATGACGTTTAATAAGATCTATAAATTCTTTTCCGAATCGTTTGGCTTTTCCTGAACCCACTCCTGGGATGTTTTGCAATTCTTCAAGATTGATAGGATAAAATGTGGCCATTGCTTCCAACGATGGATCTTGAAAAATAACAAATGGAGGAAGTTCCTTTTTTCGAGCAACTTGCTTGCGCAAATCTTTAAGCATTAAAAACAGTGCTGTATCTACAGCTGCAGTACCTCCAATTGGTTCGTCCTCAACATTGTCAAAATCGTGGTCTTTCGAAAGTAAAATAGGCTCGGGGTTCAGTAAAAATTCATGACCTTTGGGGTTTACTTTTATAATGCCATAATTTTCTATTTCTTTAGTTAGAAACCCTGATACCAGAGACTGACGAATAATGGCATTCCAGTATTTTTCTTCTTCATGGTCGCCTATTCCAAATATTTCCAGCTCGTCGTGGTTGTATGACTTATTGGCATTGGTATTATTTCCTGTAAGAATACTAATCAAGTAATCGGCTTTAAACTTTTCCTTAAGCTCAACAATTACTTTTATGAGTTTTACTATATCATCCTGTCCATCAAATTGTTCTTTTGGATGCACACAATTATCACAGTTGTCGCAATTTTCTGCTTCGTATCTTTCGCCAAAGTAGTGAAGTAATAATTGTCGCCTACAAACCGACGATTCAGCATAAGATACAGTTTCGAGTAACAGCTGTTTGCCAATTTCTTGTTCTGCCAGAGGCTTGCCTTGCATGAATTTCTCAAGCTTAACAATATCTTTGTAGCTATAAAAGGTAATGCAACGCCCTTCTCCGCCATCACGTCCACCACGGCCTGTTTCCTGATAATAACCTTCAAGACTTTTTGGAATATCGTAATGTATAACTAATCGTACGTCAGGCTTGTCTATTCCCATCCCAAATGCAATGGTGGCCACAACTACGTCAACATCTTCCATTAAAAATTTATCCTGATTTAATGCCCGGGTAGTGGCATCCATTCCTGCGTGATATGGTACTGTTTTTATGCCGTTAACCGTAAGTAATTCAGCAAGTTCCTCTACTTTTTTTCGACTTAAGCAGTAAATAATGGCCGATTTACCGGGGTTACTTTTAAGGATTTTAATAATCTCTTTGGATGCAGCTGTTTTGGGTCGTACTTCGTAATATAAATTAGGACGATTAAATGATGATTTGAATAGCAATGAATTTGCCATGCCCAACGATTTCTGAATGTCGTGTTGAACTTTTGGTGTAGCAGTTGCTGTAAGTGCAATTACGGGGGCGTGTCCTATCTCATTGATTATAGGTCTGATGCGTCGGTATTCAGGTCGGAAATCATGTCCCCATTCTGAAATACAATGAGCCTCATCAACTGCATAAAATGAAATGTTTATTTGATTTAAAAATAGTACGTTTTCCTCTTTGGTTAATGATTCGGGTGCTACATAAAGTAACTTTGTTTTCCCACTTAAAATATCTTCTTTAACCAAATTAATAGCTGCTTTAGTTAAGCTACTGTTTAAAAAGTGAGCTACGCCATCTTCATCGCTAAAATTGCGCATCGCATCAACCTGATTTTTCATCAATGCGATAAGCGGTGAAATAACAATTGCAGTTCCTGGCATTAGTAATGCTGGAAGTTGGTAACAAAGAGATTTGCCGCCACCAGTTGGCATAAGGACAAACGTATCATTCCCATCGAGAACATTTCTAATAATTTGTTCTTGATTTCCTTTGAACTTATCAAATCCAAAATATTGTTTTAAACTTTTAGTTAAGTCAATTTCTTGTAACATAGCCCTTTCTCTGTTTCAATCATTTCACAAGTTTTACAAAAATTCCACCAGTTGTTTTGTAGTTCAACCATTGGTATTTTTGCAGATAAAAAAAATCATTTTTAGGTTTTGGAAAATTTCAGTTTTAATTGATTCGGGTTTATCAACAGTTATTTTCCTAAATGAAGTTATAAAATAAAAGCAGGTCTGCCAAATAATTTTGGTCATCGGAATTTTCAAAAGCCTCACGAAGTTAAGATTAATGGTTGTAATGAAGTACTTAATGTGTCGAAAGAAGTATTTATTGGTTGCATTTTTGTGAATTTTTAACATTTAATTATTCTTTTCTGAAATCAAAATCCTTGCTCTTTTAAACTAATGTATAGCGCATAGAAAATGGTTATATGTAAGTAAATGAGTTTTTTACGGAGGTGTGTTTCACGCCAATATCATTAAATGTAATAAATACTTCATTATTCATGAAAATTTAAAAATGGATTTTAGCGTGCTCGATTCTGATATTAATATGTAAGCTAGCAATTCATTTCATTGGTAATACGCCATAATTTTTTAACTTTCAGCCGCAATAAACGATTCTTTTATATATGTTATGAGTAAGAAAAGTGAAATGACATTTTTACAACACCTTGAAGAGTTAAGGTGGCATTTGTTTAGGGGCGTTTTAGCAATTTTTGCTGTTGCTATTGCTGCATTTATTTTCAAGGATTTTTTATTTGATAAAATAATTTTAGCACCTGGCCATTCTGATTTTCCAATGAATCGATTAATGTGTCATTTGGCTGATTATACTCAAATGACATCACTTTGTATTAATAAAGTACCGCTTAAATTCCAGAATATTTCCATGTCGGGGCAGTTCACAACTCATGTATGGGTGTCGTTTGTTGCCGGATTTATTGTTGCGTTCCCATACATATTTTGGGAGTTGTGGTGGTTTATAAAACCAGCATTGCACGAAAATGAACAGAAAGTTTCGCGGGGTGCAATTGGTGTTGTTTCGTTATTATTTATAGTGGGTGTATTATTTGGATATTACATGATAATGCCATTTTCGCTTGATTTTTTAGGCACTTATAAGGTGAGTGAGTCGGTAGAGAATATTATTACACTCGATTCCTATATTTCAACACTAACAGGGATTGTTCTTGCATCTGGAGTATTGTTTGAAATGCCGGTTTTAATTTATTTCTTAGCTAAAATTGGGTTAGTATCCTCTTCGTTCTTGAGGAAGTATCGCCGACATGCCATTGTTGTAGTGGTTATTTTAGCTGCTGTTATTACACCTCCAGATGTGGTAAGTCAAATTATGGTTTGCGTTCCGTTGGTGTTTTTATACGAAATAAGTATTCTGGTGGCGAAAAATTTGGAGCGGAAAAGAGCTAAAGCATAGATATTGACTATTTTTGTAACATGGAAAACGAGCAATTAAGACTTCACACCGATCTATTAATTAAGCGCTACAAAAAGCGTACAGTTGTTAAGGGTGTTTCAGTTGAAGTCAAACAAGGTGAAATAGTTGGTCTGTTGGGGCCAAATGGTGCAGGGAAAACCACCACTTTTTACATGATTGTGGGCTTAATTAAGCCAAATGAAGGTCGTATTTTTTTAAACGATGATGATATTACTGATGATCCAGTTTATAAGAGAGCTCAGAAAGGAATTGGATACCTAGCTCAGGAAGCAAGTGTGTTTCGAAAAATGAGCGTAGAGGATAATATTCTTTCGGTATTAGAAATGACTAAATTTTCGAAAGAGTATCAGCGCGATAGACTAGAAGAACTGCTGGGTGAGTTTGGGTTGCATCATATTCGTAAAAGTTTGGGGATTCAATTATCGGGAGGAGAGCGAAGAAGAACCGAAATTGCGCGCGCTTTGGCAATAAACCCAAAATTTATTTTACTGGATGAACCTTTTGCAGGTGTTGACCCTATTGCAGTTCGCGATATTCAGGAAATTGTATATAAACTGAAAGATAAGAATATTGGCATATTAATAACCGACCACAATGTTCATGAAACGCTTTCGATTACTGATAGAGCCTATTTATTATTTTCGGGTGATATATTAAAAGCCGGTAATGCGCAAGAATTGGCTGATGACCCCGAGGTGAGACGGTTGTATTTAGGAGCAGATTTTGAATTAAAAAGACGAACATTTTAAAACAATCATCTTGTTTAAATAATTGATAATTAGAAGTATTTGCGTTTTGTGCTTAGAATATCGATACAGATAAGTTGAAAGTTGTTACTGCAAAATCATCTTTTGGTAAGTTTTTATTGAGGATTCAATAAGATTGGTGCAAATAAATTTCAAACGGAGTGTTGCAAGTGTGAAATATTATTTGCTATCTTTGCACCGCCAAAATATTCATGCGGATGTGGCGTAATTGGTAGCCGCGCCAGACTTAGGATCTGGTGCCGAGAGGCGTGGGGGTTCGAGTCCCTTCATCCGCACAAAATAAAAACCGCCTTAATTACCGAACAAAGGTAATGAGGCGTTTTTTGTAATATGACCTGTTGTTTGTGAAAAATTGTTAAGCAAGTTGACAGGATAGTGGTTTGAATGTTATCTTTTTATCCATAGAAATTTTATAAATCAACTCAAATGAATATTTCGAAAGAGCAAATCAATGATTTGACAGCTGTGATTAAGCTTTCCATCGAAAAAAGCGATTATGCGAACCGTGTGGAAGATGTGATGAAAGATTATCGCAAAAAAGTTCAAATGCCTGGTTTTCGTGCTGGAAAAGTACCTGCATCGGTAGTGCAAAAAATGTATGGAAAAAGTATTTTAGTTGATGAAATTAACAAATTGGTTTCCTCTAACCTCTCAAACTATATAACCGACAACAAGCTTAATCTTTTAGGTGAACCTCTACCATCTGAAAAACAAACTCAGATAGATTTTGATACTCAGGAAGCTTTTGATTTTTACTTTGATATCGCCGAAGCTCCTGCTTTTGAAGCTCAACTATCTAAAAAAGATAAATTGCCCTATTATGGAATAGAAGTAACCAACGACATGTTGGAGCAACAAATGAAGATGGTGACAGGCCGTTTTGGCAAAAATGATCCAGTAGAAGTAGTTGGAGAAAAATCAATGGTAAATGGCGATTTCGAACAACTTGGAGTGGAAGAAAATGCTATTCGCACCGAAAATGCAGTTGTTTCAATGACTGTTTTTGCTGATGAAAAAGCCAAAAGCATTTTGTTAGGCGCAAAAGTAGGTGATGAGGTTGTGTTTGAGCCAAAAACTGCTTTCACAAGTGATAATGAAATTAGCTATGTATTGAAAATTTCACAAGAGGAGGCAGCTGAATTATCAGGCGAATTTAAATTTGTAGTTAAAGAGATTACTGAATATGTCGATGCTGAATTAAATCAGGATATGTTTAATCAGCTTTATGGCGAAGGTATTGTAAATTCGATTGATGAGTTTAATGATAAAGTAAAAGAGGAATTGGTTAAAACATTAACCATAGAATCGGACTATCGTTTTAATTTGGATGCGCGTGAGCAACTAACATCGAAGTTTAAAATGGATCTTCCTGCCGAGTTTTTGGTACGTTGGATCAAAGCAACCAATCGTGGAGATCAGAATTTAACCGACGAGCAAATTGAAAAAGAGTTACCTAAATTCTTTGAAGATTTAAAATGGCAGTTGATCAAAAACAAGCTAATTGAAGATAATAGCATAAAAATTGAGCAAGCCGATATCATTGGTACTGCCAAAAAAGCTGCTCGCATGCAGTTTATGCAGTATGGCCTTTCGAATATCCCTGAGGATTATTTAGAGAGCTATGCAAAAGATATGTTGGCGAAGGAAGAACAACGCAGACAGTTCGCAGAAGGTGCATTAAACGATAAAGTATTGGAATACATTAAAGAGGCAGTGAAATTAGAAGAGAAAGAAGTGAGCCGCGATGAATTCAATAAATTATTTGATAAAAACTAAAGATTAGTTATCGGTTTAGCTCGGATAATTTGTAATTTAGTGTTTTATTAATTTTATATAACATGATAGATCCTAGAGACTTTAAAAATTATGCCACCAAACACATGGGAATCAACAGCCTTGTGTTTGATCAGTATACCTCCATGTCAAGCAATTATATATCTCCAACTATTATCGAGGAGCGACATATGAATATTGCTACCATGGACGTTTTCTCACGTTTGATGATGGACAGAATCATTTTTTTAGGTTTGCCTATCGATGATTATGTGGCTAATATAATTCAAGCTCAACTTTTATATCTCGAGTCAACAGCTCCAGCTAAAGACATTAGTATCTATTTTAACTCACCTGGTGGATCCGTTCATGCAGGATTGGGAATTTATGATACCATGCAATACATTAGTTCCGATGTGGCAACTATTTGTACTGGAATGGCTGCTTCAATGGGAGCCGTACTTTTAACTGCTGGAACTAAAGGAAAACGTTCTGCGTTGCGTCATTCACGTATTATGATACATCAACCCATGGGTGGAGCTCAGGGGCAAGCATCGGATATCGAAATCACAACGCGTGAAATTGTTAAGTTGAAGAAAGAGTTATATACCATTATTGCCGAGCATTCTGGAAACACATATAAAAAAGTGGAAAAAGATTCTGATCGTGATTTTTGGATGACTGCCGAAGAGGCAAAAGAGTATGGGATGATTGATGAGGTTTTAATTCGTCAGAAAACTAGCTGAAAGTAATTCATACAAGATATTACATGCAGAGTTCATCCCAATAACAGGATAATTCTGCATTGTTTTTTAAATAGAGTAACATGGATAAATGTTCGTTTTGCGGTAGGGTAAGGAAGGATACAAATCTGCTAGTAGCAGGTGTTTCGGGGCATATATGTGATACATGTATTGAACAGGCACATCAAATATTAGATGAAGAGTTCAAAAAAGATACCTCTTTTGATATGAAGGGGTTGAAGTTGATGAAACCTGCTGAAATAAAGAATTTCTTAGATGAGTATGTGATTGGGCAGGTTGAGGCTAAAAAGTATTTATCAGTTGCTGTTTACAACCATTATAAACGATTGAAACAACATGTTAAATCGGATGATGTTGAAATTGAAAAATCAAACATTATTTTAGTTGGAGAAACTGGTACGGGTAAAACATTGTTGGCCAGAACCATCGCCAGAATGCTGCATGTGCCGTTTACCATTGTTGATGCAACTGTTTTAACTGAAGCTGGTTACGTTGGTGAGGATATTGAAAGTATTTTAACACGTTTGTTACAGGCTGCAGATTACAATGTAGAAGCAGCCGAAAAAGGGATTGTATTTATTGATGAAATTGATAAAATTGCTCGCAAAAGCGATAATCCTTCTATCACACGCGACGTATCGGGTGAAGGTGTTCAGCAGGGATTATTAAAATTGCTTGAGGGAGCTATTGTAAATGTTCCACCACAAGGCGGACGTAAACATCCTGATCAAAAAATGATTCCAGTTAACACGAAAAACATCTTGTTTATTTGTGGAGGTGCATTTGATGGGATTGAGCGGAAGATTGGCCAGCGCTTGAATACCAAAGCTGTTGGTTACATGGCTGGGAAAGAGAAAACAAGAGTTGACGAAGATAACTTATTGCAATATGTCGCACCTCAGGATTTGAAATCATTTGGTTTGATTCCTGAGATTATTGGACGATTACCTGTTTTAACTTACTTGCAGCCATTAAATCGTGATGTGCTGCGCAAAATTCTTACCGAGCCTAAAAATGCAATCATCAAACAATACGAAAAATTGTTTGAGATGGATGGTATAAAACTAAGTTTCGCTGATGAAGTGTTGGATTATGTTGTTGATAAAGCATTAGAGTTTAAGTTAGGTGCTCGTGGATTACGCTCGATTTGCGAAACAATAATGATAGATCCTATGTTTGAAACACCTTCGTCGAAAGAAAAGGAGTTGTTTATTACCATTGATTTTGCTCGTGAAAAAATAGATAAAGCCAATGTTGCTTTATTAAAAGCTGGGTGATTAGGAGTAATACTTAATGTAGGCAATTTATTTGTAACTATATAGAGGCTGGATTTTAATCCGGCCTTTTGCATTTTGAACTTTACTCTTTTGTTTTCGTATTAAAAAAGGGAAGTTGATTGGTTTGGTGGTTGTTTTTTTCTAAATTACTATAACGAATAAGGCTTTTATGCATATCTGTGAAAATTAACTTTCGAATTTGGCTTATAATTGTTTATAGTTTGGTTGTCTCTAACCTTACAAATGCTCAATATTTTGGGACTAATAAACCCATGTATCGAACTTTTAATTTCCAGTTGTATCAATCACCTCATTTCGAAATCTATCACTATTTTGATGATCCAAGGTTAGTTAACTCGTTAGCTAAGGAAAGTGAAAAATGGTATAGTTATCATCAGCAAGTGTTAAACGACACATTTGAGGTGCGAAACCCCATTATTTTTTATAAGAATCACGCCGATTTTCAGCAAACGACCGCTATATCTAGTCAAATTGATGTGGGAACAGGTGGCGTAACAGAAGGGTTGAAACGACGAGTTGTATTGCCACTTACCTTCACTCAGCAGCAAACCGATCATGTTTTAGGGCATGAGCTTGTACATGCTTTCCAATACCACATCATCACGCATGGCGAACAGCTGAATATTGGTGCAGTTCAAAATGTTCCTTTGTGGATGATTGAAGGAATGGCTGAATACCTCTCGATTGGGAGTGTTAGCAGTTTATCCACTTTGTGGATGCGCGATGCAATTCTTCAACATCGATTCCCTTCATTGGAAACCTTAACGGTCGATTACTCATTTTCGCCTTATCGATTTGGACATGCTTTTTGGGCATACATTGCCAATGAGTACGGCGAACAATATATCTCTAGATTATTTCGAGCGACTGCTATTTATGGGTTCGAAAGAGCTTCGGTTGACTTGCTTGGGTTATCGACTGATTCTCTTTCAAAAGCTTGGTATGGTGCATTGAAAGCTCATTTAATTGATAAAGCAAACAGTCACGGATTTTCATTAATTGGCGAACGCTTGGTTTCCGAAAAAAATGGGGGAAAGTATAATTTATCACCATCGATTAGCCCAGATGGTAAAAATATTGTGTTTTTATCGGAACGCGACGTATTTAGTCTTGATTTGTTTTTAGCGGATGCAACTACAGGCGAAGTATTAAAAAAAATTTATACAGCTACTCGATACGATGAAATTGATGCATTAAACTTAATTGAAGCTTCTGGTACTTGGTCGCCTGACAGTAGGCAGTTTGCCTATGTTGCCTATATTAAAGGAACTACGAGCTTGGTTGTTTATAGTTTAAATAAAAATGAATTAGTCAACACAATACAAATACCAGAAGTGGATGCCATGAGCTATCCTGCTTGGTCGCCCGATGGAAAATCAATTGCTTTTGCAGGATTAAAAGATGGTGTGTCGGATCTTTATTTGTTTCATTTACAAAGCAAAGAGGTGACTAATGTAACTCAAAGTGATTATTCGTGTATTCAACCTGCTTGGAGCTCCGGAGGTGATTCTATCGTATTTACAACCGATGAGCCAGCAGAACCGCAAACACAATTGAATTTTCCATTTACCAATATTGCAATTTATTCTATATCAAGTAATAAAGGCAATGTACTTACCACTTTTAATGGGGCTAAAAATATGAATCCCATCTCAATTGGTGAGAATGTTCTTTTTTTATCGGATTGTGATGGTCGTAGAAATTTGTATGCACTTAATTTAACGACTCAGGCGATACGACAACTCACCGATTATCCTACAGGTATTACAGGTATTACAGAGTATGCACCTGCTTTAACTTTTGCTGGAAGTACCATCTGCTACAATATGCTTTGGGATGGGAAGTTTACAATTATAAAAACAACACTGCCCCGTTTATTTGAGATGAGTACTCCAATAAATTCACCAAAAGTTGATATTGAAGCATCAAGATTAATGCCTTACACACATAACGGTTCAATTGTTGAGAGTAATTTGTTTTTTCAGGTACAGCCTTTTAATTTAGATAAAATGAGTTTTGCTGATAGCAAGATAAAACCCAAATTTAAACTCGATTACATAGGTAATATGTCGGCAGGTGTTATGGCTGGACGATTTGGGACTGGCATGGCTGGTAGTATTGAAGCTATGTTTAGTGATATCTTAGGCAATAATGCTATTTATTCGGGGATGAGTATAAATGGTGAGATTTATGATTTTGGAGGACAAATTGCTTATCTCAATCAAAAAAAGCGAATTAAAATGGGCGCAAGCCTTTCGCATATACCCTATCGTACTAGCTCAGCATTATATACTTACGATACGTTAAGCAATGGGAATGTCAATCGAAATATTGAATATTTGCAACGTCGAACATTTGAAGATAAGGTTTCTGTTTTTGGATTTTATCCGTTTAATCGAATTCGTAGGGTTGAGTTAGGACTTTCGTATGCTTACTATAACTATCGCGATGAAATTGTAGATGAGTTTTATTCGTACGACCAATTTTTTTCGAGGAATAAACGTCGAATACCTTCGCCTTCTGGATTTGATGTAACCTATTTAGATGCAGCTTATGTAATTGATAATTCAAAAGCAGGATTAGCCTCTCCAGTCGAAGGTAGGCGTTTTCGTGTACAAATAGAACAATACGTACAAGGTTTGTCGATGACTACCTTTTTGATTGATTATCGGAAGTATTTTTTTCTGAATCCAACCAGTTTTGCTTTGCGTTTATATCATTATGGACGGTATGGGAATGGAAGCAGTAATAATCGATTGATTAATTTATTTGCGGGTTATCCATGGTTTGTTCGAGGTTACGAAGCTGGTTCGTTTTATGGCGATGAGTCGGTTGATCCGAATACGATTAGTTTAAATCAATTGGTAGGTTCCCGAATGATTGTTTCGAATCTTGAATGGCGAATACCATTTACTGGCCCTGATAAAATTGCTTTTATTCGATCTCGAACACTTTTTAGCGAAGTGGCATTCTTTTTTGATGGAGCATTGGTTTGGGATTCGAAATTACATCCAATTTGGTCACTATCAACACGATCAGCTAATCAGCGAATTCCTTTTTTTAGCACAGGAGTTGCTTATCGTGTGAATTTATTCGGAATTATGATAATTGAACCTTTTGCGGCTATCCCAATTCATCAGCGGCAGTTTAAAGCTGTACAACTGGGCTTAAATTTATTTGCTGGGTGGTAAAAAAACAAATAGCTAAAACTTTAATTTATCTCAGCTATCTGTCGTTTATAATTTTAACTGCTTCTATTTCCTTCTATTTTTTCATAAATCGGGTTGTTTTACCGTTTACAGTTACTAAGTACAACCCGTTGTTTAGGTATCCAATGTTTAAGCTCGATTGGCCAGAAACTATCTTTGTCAACACGTTTCGTCCCGATAAGTTTGTAATAGTTAACCTTGTTTGAGCATTACCAGCATCAACATTTAAAATTTGAGAATTTGCGTTCAGATAGACGTTTAGTGGCTCAAATTTAGATGGAATTGGGTTAGTTGTAGAGATAATCTCAACAATAGTTCCAAAGTCTTTCCAAACATCGGCAACCTCGTACAAGGCTTTTGTATTGGCTGGTACATATAAAATGCTATTACTTATTTCTGCATGTTCAAAAGCATTTGAAGATATACTAATATTTGCGGGGTTGGTAGCTAAGCAGTAAACGGTACTTAAACCATAGCATTCCCAAAATGCACTGCTCCCTATAAAAGTTACTGTGGATGGTATGGTGATGGTGGATATAGAGTTGCATTCGAAAAACAGATATCCTCCAATGCTAGTTAATCCCTCAGATAAGCTTACCGTCTGTAATCCATAGTTATTCTCAAATAAATTTCCTTTAAGGTTTGTTACCAATGGGGGTATGGTTATGGTTGTTAATCGGGTACAGTCCGCAAAAACATCGCTTCCTATTGATGTAATTGATGTAGGCAATGTAATTTGAGTCATCTTTTCACAACTATTAAAAACAAAGTCTCCAATGGTTGTTAATGATGAATTGAGATAGACTTGTGTTAATTTATTGCAACCAGAGAATGCGAACTCACCTATTTCGGTTGTTGCTTGAGGGAATGCGATGGTTGTTATTGTGCTTTTATTTATAAAAGATCGGGCAGGAATTAGGTTTGTCTCATAATTTGTTGTATTCCAATCAGGTCCGTTTGCACCGGTATAGGACGTAATGGATGCCCCGGTTAAATTAACGATGGTTAATATTGGCATGCTATCTCTCATTGTTTTAAAATCGCGTGCGTCAACTAGTCCTGTAATGGATAAGTCTGTTATAGTAGCCAACTCATTGGGCGTAAGGGTTGTACTCAGTTCGCCTTGAGTTGATAAATTTACTGTTTTGGATATTTGGGCATTTAACAGGGTTGTTAAACACACGTTTAGTAGAAGTAAAATAATTGTTTTCATAGTCGATTGTGTTTTAACAAATGGTTTACAGAGTTTAAAAGTTTACTAAAGTTACGGCTGTTTTTATATTTGCGCAAGGGTTAAGTGTGTTTAAATTAATCTGTTAAAACCTATTCGAATGGCTGCCGCTAGGCTGACTGTGAAATATAACATACTGGGTGATGCGCAAAAAATAAATATGAGCTCTTGCTAATCATCAGTTAATTCAGTTGGTTTTCGTTTATCAATAAATAGGAAGAGAAAAATAAGAGTGGAAGAATTTTAGATAAAGCGAGAACCCTCTAATCGCTCTAATCTTCTGAATCTAAAAATCTTCCCTTCTTTTTAACTTCCTATCTTTCTCTCTATTTCTTCACCAAACGGGTTGTTATTCCGTTTACATTCACTAAATAGATGCCATTGGTTAAATGTTCCATATTTACGTTTGTTTTGCCGCTAACTTGCTGAGATAATAACAAATGACCCGTTAAATCGTAAAGCGATAAAACAGATATGTCATTGCCTGCATCAACAGTAAATCCATCAGTAATAATGTTTGGATAGATACTTAATGTTGCCTTTTTAGATGGCAGTTTAATGTCTGTTGCAATTGATTCTACAATGGATGTAAAATTTGTCCAGTAAGTGGCTGCATCATAGGCTATAGCTGAACCCTCTGGCACATTTAACACACAATTTGAAACCGTAACACCATTGAATACATCTGGTCTTGAGTCTAAATTGATTGGGGTTGCTGAATGAGCATTAATTGAAGTTAATCCGCTACAAAAAACAAATGCGCTGTTGTTAATAGTGGTTACCGAAGTTGGAATATCAATTGATGTTAAATTAATACAGTTGTTAAAGGCGCTTTCGTCAATGGTGGTGACAGTTGTTGGGATATTATATACACCAGTTTTTGAAGTAGGACACTGAATAAGTGTGGTTTGATTTTTATTGAACAAAACGCCGTCAAGACTTGAGTAGTTGGGGTTTGATGCATTAACTGTGAATAGCCCGCTGCATTTATAAAAAGCCGATAATCCAATAGTTGTTGTAGATGCAGGAATTGATACGGTAGTAAGTTTATTGCAATTTTGGAATGCATTGCTATTAATGGTAGCTACTAAACTTGGAATAACTATTGAACCTAAATTTGTACAGTTTAAAAAGCCAAAACTTTCAATTGTTACAAGGGAACTAGGTAGGTTAATAGATGCTAATGCGCTACAATTGAAGAAAGCATAATTACCAATACTGGTTACACCCGAAGGAATATAAACAGTTGCTAATAGGCTACAATCAGCAAATGCATAAAGATCAATAGTTGTAACTGATGCCGGAATTGTAATTGCGGTTAATGCACTGCATTTGCGAAAAAGATTGCCTGCAATAGTTGTGATGGCTGTTGGCAGTGTAACCGAAGATAGACTTGTACATTCATCAAACGCATGAGCGCCTAAACTTGTTGTGGTGCTTGGCAAAACAACGCCAGTTAATCCAATACATTTATAAAAGGCATAGTTACCAATAGTTACTACTGATGCTGGAATGCTGACTGAAGCTAATGCAGGGCAGGTTGAAAATGCATAGTCCCCAATTGAAGTTGTAGATGCTGGAATAGTTAACGAACTTAATTTCAAACAGTTTTCGAAAGTCCAGCTAGCAATAGTTGTTAAACCCGATGGAAGTGTTAATCCTGCTAGTTTCGCACAGTTACGAAATGCACTGACTCCAATTGACGTAACCGATTCGGGAATGGTAACTGATGTTAATCCGATACAATTGCGAAATGTGGTTGCACCGATGGTCGTTACCCCTGTTGGTATTGCAATGGCCGTTAATTCGGAACAACCAAAAAATGCGCCATCGCCAATTGATGTAACAGCCGCAGGAAATACAACATTATTTATTTTGCTACATCCTTGAAATACCCAAGCACCAACAGTTGTTAATGTAGTTGGAAGTGAGATAGTTGTTAAATTTAAACAATTTATAAATGCACTACGCGTAATGTTGGTAACACCTTCGGGCAGTATAATCGACGGTAAAGCCGAGCATCCACGAAAAGCATTTTCCCCAATTGATGTAGTAGTAGTTGGAAGTTTGATTGAGATTAATAAAGTGTTAGGGTAGAATGCGCCAGCTGGAATTTCATTGGCAGGGTAAGTCAAAACATCGGTGTATTCACTAATGGCTGCTCCGCTTAAATCAACTGAAGTTAATGCAGGCATGTTCTTAATAGCCATGAAATCGATCTGGTTCATCGTACCAGTAACCGTCAAGTTAGTGATAGAATTTAGTTCGGGAGTAGTTAATATTGAAGATAAAGTACCTGGCGTAATGAGGTTTGCTGAACCGTTTACTTGGGCATTTACTGCAATGGTAAAAAGAAAAGCAATAAAAAGTAGTCTAATTTTTTTCATAATGTAAAGTATTTAATCGGTTTTTTATGATGAGTAACGTTTGTTCTTATTTGTTTGAAAAATATATGACAATTGACAACAATAAAAAAATATTAAGAGCGAAAAGTCTTATTTTATTGATAAAAGACAGCTGTTGAGTGATGAATGGAGGCTAAAATTTATGTGAATAACATACAGATTTTGTTACTAAGTGATTCGTAAAAAATTAGAACGCAAAGCATGTTTAAAAATATTTAGGTCATTTCTCATTTTCTCATTATCTTTAACATTAATTAGTTTAATACACCCTTTGCCTTGAAGGATTAACCAATCATCAAACATCTATGATTAATTATTTAAATAAATTGGTAAAAGAGAATAATCGCGTAATTGTTCCAGGTTTTGGAGCATTCATTATCTCCAATGAAAATGGGCATACCGTTCTTTTCAATAATTTTTTAAGTTTTAATGATGGGCTTTTAGTTAATCATATTGTTGAAGCTGAAGGTTTAGAACCCGCAGCAGCTTTAACTAAAGTAAATGATTTTGTGACTTCAATAAAAAGTACGCTTGATGAATCCAGACAATATATATTGACTGGATTAGGGCGATTTACTATGGATGAAAGTGGTATTTTAAAATTTCATCAAGAATCAGCTGAAACTGCAAGTGAAGCGAGCATTGTTAAAGCAAAAAATAAAGATTTAAAAATCACAAAGGATTTGTTAGATATCGTTTCGAATGCCGAAGTTGGTTCTGAAAACATCGGGTCAGGTTCAGAAGTTATAATTACTCCAACAATATTGAAAAACGAAAAACTATTACAAATTGATAATCAAACAACTCATGAACCTGAAAGGCCATTAGTTACGCCTCCAATACGTAAGCCTGAGCCTATAAAAGCAAAAATACCAGTAAAACCAGCTGCAAAAGCTGCTCCAGTATCAGCTGCAAAAGCTCGAAAAGGGAATTCACTCGCACTGTTTTTGCTTCTTTTTATTTTTCTTCCTCTATTGATAGGGGTAGTTTATTATAGTTTTTTCCGAAATAAACCTGCTCAAAACGTAGAGCCTATTGTGGTTACAGAGCCAGTTCGAGAAGTAATTCCTCCTGCACCTGTGCAACCAGTGATTGCAGTGCCATTAATGAAACGCGAGTATCATATTATTAGTGGAACTTTTGCTCAAAGTGCACTTGCAAATGAAATGGTAAACGAATTACAGAAAAAGGGACTTGATAAAGCCAAGATTATTGAACGCGGTGGCAAGTATTTGGTTAGTGTTGATGTGCGTGGTGATCTGATTTCGGCTGAAGCCCGACAAGAAGTCATCGTTAACAAATATCGCATTGAGAACTATATTATTACCATTCGAAATTAATTGGCGAATTGATTCTTTCTAGTCTGGCGGCCTGTGCTGTATTATTTGTACTTATTTATTTGATAGGAGTATTATTGGTACTCACGGGTTTGGGTAGCATGGTTAACAATACTCAAATTCCCGAGTTCGATGGTGCTTTGCCTTTTTTATCCATCGTAGTTCCTTTTCGAAACGAAGCGAAGAATCTACCGACATTATTAAAATCCATCACTTCAGGTGTTTATCCCTCAGATAAATACGAGATTATATTGGTGAATGACTACTCATCCGATTTGTGGAATGAGGCTTTAAGCAATTGTTCATCCTATACTTTTAATGTTGTTCAATCGGTTGGTAGGGGCAAGAAACAAGCGATACTGACTGGAGTTGAAATGGCTAAAGGCGAGTATGTTGTAACCACTGATGCCGATTGCATCTTTCCAGCGAATTGGCTCTTAAATATGGCCGGAATCATTCAGAAAAATTCACCTGATTTAATAATTGGGTTGGTAAAGTTAACCAGCAATGGGAGTTTTTTTCAGGATTTTCAATACATTGATCATTTGTCGCTTCAATTATCTACTGTAGGGATGGCTTTAAATAACCGACCTATCATGTGTAGTGGTGCAAATTTGGCTTTTAAAAAACAATTTTACTACAGTATTAAGGACGAGCTTAAATCAAATTATTTATCAGGCGATGATATGTTTTTGCTGCATGAAGCCATTAAGCATAAAAAGTCAATTCAACTGTTAAATAATTCCGAATCAGTTGTAATAACCGAATCGGAACAAACATTTAAAACCTTGTTGAACCAGCGCATTCGTTGGGCATCAAAAAGCAAGGGCTATTCTAATTTAACGACTATTGGAACTGCCATAATTGTTTTACTGGCAAATATTAGCTTGGTATTTTTATTTGTATCCGGATTGTGGAGTCTGAATTTACTGGGATTGTGGGGCGGTTGTATGATCCTGAAGATGTATATCGAATGGCGCATGTTTAACGTTGGGCAAGCAGTTATTCCGTTTCCTAAGAATAAATTACGATTTGTATTAGTTGAATTGATACATCCTATTTTTATTGTAGGGATTGCTTTTACTGGGTTTTTATTTAATGTGGGATGGAAAGGACGTAAAGTTCATGGCAGTTTATGTTAAATCCACTGACGAATGCAATTGAACAAATAATTGCGTTATAACTTTAAATCATTAATGAATTTTTTAGCGCACTTATATTTGTCGGGCGATGATTCGAATATTCGGATTGGTAATTTTATAGGTGATTATGTGAAGGGGAGGCGGCATGAACAATACAGCTATTCTATACAGCAAGGAATAATACTTCATAGGAAAATTGATTCATTCACCGATTCTCATCAACTTTTTAAGCAAAGTGGCTCTCGTTTTAAACCAAAATTTAATCGTTATTCGGGTGTTGTTAACGATTTGGTTTATGACCATTTATTGGCATCCAGCTGGAATAAATACTCATCGCAATCGCTAAAAATGTTTGCTTCTGGTGTGCATAAATTGCTTATTCAAAACTATTTTTTATTGCCAATGGAGGTTAAACAATTTCTTCCATTTTTAATTAAAAACCGTCGTTTAGAGAGTTATCAAACCCTACAAGGCCTTGATAATGCATTACGAATAATGGTTAAACACGCCGGTATTCCTGATCACATTGATTTTTTAATAGAAGTTCTCCAAGCAAATTATGAGTTGTTTGAACAGGAGTTTGCTGTATTTATGGATGAGGTTAAGCGAATGGTTGTGCACGAATTGATCAGTATTGATCAACTTAGACCTATTTCTGACGGGCTTTAACCATCCGGTATTTTCCAAATAAGTCGGCTTTTAATTCAACTTCATCAAATCCAAGTTCTTGAAGAAGTGATACCACAGCTTCTCCTTTTTGTTCATTAATCTCAAAAAACAGATATCCTCCTGAGGCGAGCGATTTTATTGCCAATCGTGCAATGGCATCGTAAAACAATAGAGCTTCGTTGTTGGGAACAAATAGTGCTGTATGAGGTTCGTGATCCAGCACATTGCGATGCATCAATTCTTTTTCCGACTCTAAAACATAGGGAGGGTTGCTAACAATAACCTCTAAAGCTGTTAACGCAGGCTGATGTGAAGTGTTTAAAGCATCTGCCTGAACAAAATCGACTTTAGCCTTTAAACGTGTAGCATTTTGGGACGCAATGGCAATTGCATCAACAGAAATATCCCATGCATTAACCTGTGATCCATTGATTTCCAACGCCAACGAAATGGCAATGCAACCGCTGCCAGTTCCAATATCAAGAATTTTAGGGTTTGGAATTTTTACGGCTTGCACTATCCAGTCAACCAATTCTTCGGTTTCGGGTCGAGGAATTAAAACGGCTGGTGTCACAACATATGGCAGGTTTCGAAACCATGCTTCACCCAAAACATATTGAATTGGCTCTCCAGTAATTATGCGCTTTGTTGCAGATTGTAGTTTTACGTTATGTTCATGTGTTAGCGTGTCGGTTCCAAAAGCAAGTAATCTGGCCGTTGAAAAACCTGTGATCCATTCCAAAACTAACTGAGATATACGCCGGGCTTCGTCTCCATCGTAACTAACATTTAGTTGGTTTTGCAAGGTTTTAAGGGCATTGTGTATGGTGGGTAAGGTATTCTCTGGCATTGGAATCTATTTGGAATTTATGTTCAAAGATAGTGGTTTCGGATAAATAGTGGTTAAATCAATACAGTTCACCTATCTATTTCTCTATTTGCTTATTTTTTATCAACCAACAATTTGCTGCATTTTTGTATCATTGTATAAATTTATTTTACCGCTTAACAATTAATATCTCGGTTATATTATGTCTCAATTTGGCGATAGCAATACTATAATAGATGAATTCTACATGCAACGAGCGATACAATTGGCATCGCAAGGATTAGGGCATACGTATCCCAATCCTTTGGTAGGTTCGGTTATTGTTTGTGATGATCAAATAATTGGTGAAGGATATCATTGTAAAGCAGGGGAACCACATGCCGAGGTAAATGCGATTCGGAGTGTTAAGGATAAATCGTTGTTGAAAAAATCGACTTTGTATGTTAACCTTGAGCCCTGCGCTCATTACGGAAAAACCCCTCCTTGCTCGAAGCTAATTATTGAGATGGAAATTCCTAGAGTGGTTATTGGATGTGTGGATTCGTTTTCGGAAGTGGCTGGCAAAGGTATTGAAATGATGTGTGATGCCGGAATTGATGTTAAAGTGGGCGTTCTTGAAAAGGAGAGTAGATGGTTGAACCGACGCTTTTTTACTTTTCAGGAGAAGAAACGTCCTTTTGTGATACTCAAGTGGGCACAATCGGCCGATGGATTTATAGATTTACTACGAAACGAAGAAGAAGCACCTCGAATAAAATGGATAACCAATGATTTTGCTCGGCGTGAGGTTCACAAACAACGTACGCATGAACAAGCCATTTTAATTGGAACTAACACTGCTTTAATTGATGACCCATCGCTTACGGTTCGTGATTATTACGGACATCAGCCTTTGCGAGTGGTTCTGGATCAAAGCGGGCGTTTGCCAGCATCGCTAAAATTATTTGATGGAAGTTGTCCTACACTGGTTTTTTCAGCAAAAAGCAGCACTTGGACTAAAAATTTGGAGGTTGTTTCTGTAGATTTCGACGATAATTTAATTCCTACTATTTTAACTCATTTAGCAACGAGAGGTCTTCAATCACTCATTGTTGAAGGCGGAGCGGAATTGTTGCAATCGTTCATTAATGCGGGGTTTTGGGATGAAGCCTATGTTTATTCGGGTGCTATTAACTTCAAAAATGGCGTAAAAGCGCCTGTTTTGGATGGCTTAAATATATCTACTTCATTTTTTGACGATAGCTCATGTGCAATTTATATCAATAAATTACTATATTAACTGTTGTAATTATTAGGCTATCTATGGATTTATTGGAGCAAATACATCAACTTGTTATCCCTTTCTTAATCGTATCCTATGCCATTAGCATTTTATTGGTTATTGGTGTTGTTGTGTTAGAAAATCGTAATCCCTTGAAATCGGTTTCATGGATAATGATATTGCTTTTACTTCCCGGTTTAGGTATTATTTTTTATTTGTTTTTCGGACAAAATCTGCGAAAAGAGAAAATTATTGCACACAAAGGATTGAAAAACCTCGATCAACTCTTTTCTTTGGCACAAGCTCAAATTACTCGTCTCGATGAAGATAATCTTTTAAAGGGAACTCCAGCTCATACCAAATTAAACTTAGTTCGATTGCTCTTAAATAGTAGCAACTCGTTAATAACAGTTGGTAATAGAGTGACTGTGTTAAGCAGTGGAACAAAAAAGTTTGAAGCACTCAGGAAAGCCATTACTGAGGCCAAGCATTTTATTCATTTAGAATACTATATTTTTGATTTAGATGATATTGGCACTATTATAAAAAATTTATTGATTGATAAGGCTCGACAAGGTGTCGAGGTTCGCATTATTGTTGATGATGTTGGAAGCTGGGAGTTAAAATCATCGTTTTTTAAAGAATTACGAGCCGAAGGGGTTGAAGTTGAGAGCTTTTTGAAAGTTCGATTTCCTTGGCTTACGAGTAAAGTGAATTATCGTAACCATCGAAAAATTGTGGTGATAGATGGTGAAATTGGTTTTATAGGTGGAATTAATATTGCCGATCGCTATTTGAAAGGAAGCGAAGTGTATGGTATTTGGCGTGACACGCATTTAATGATTGAAGGCGATGCTGTTAACTCGCTGCAAACCACTTTTTTAATCGATTGGTATTTTGTGAGTCAAACCGAGTTGGCTGAGCCAAAATATTTCCCAACAAAAAAAACATTAGGCGATAAAATTGTTCAAATCTCAGCCAGTGGTCCCGATTCGGATTGGCCAGCTATTATGATGGGATTTTTCGAAGCCGTGTCGTCGGCCAATAAATATGTGTACATGGCCACTCCCTATTTTACGCCTAGTGAAAGTGTGTTAATGGCAATTAAAACGGCTGCGATGGGCGGTGTTGATGTGCGAATTATTATGCCCGAAAAGAGCGATGCATTTATTACGTTACTCTCATCGCGTTCGTTTATTAAGGAGTTGCTCGAAGCTGGGGTGAAAGTTTATTTTTATCAAAAAGGATTTTTGCACGCCAAAACCATGGTTGTTGATAATGTTTTAGCAGCAGTAGGCTCGGCGAATATGGATTTTAGAAGTTTTGAGCAAAACTTTGAAATTACTGCCTTTTTATACGATGAAGAGATTGCTAGTGTCATGCAAAACGCTTTTTTAGCTGATTTGGATGATAGTCGTCAACTAACACTTGAAGGATGGGCTTCGCGTTCAGTAAAAGAAAAAGCTAAGGAATCATTCGCCCGATTATTTAGTCCGCTGCTTTAAAGGGTAAATTTTCAAGATCAACATTACCACCACTTAAAATTAGTGCAATTTTTTTCCCTGCAAAAAGCTGTTTATTCTCCATAATCGCTGCTAAAGGCACAGCTGATGATGGTTCGACGACAATTTTTAATCGTTCCCAAATGAGTTTCATCGCTTTAATAATACTCTGTTCAGAGGCACATAGAATTTGATCAACATTGGTTTTGATAATCTGAAACGTTAATTCACTTAACGAGGTTCTAAGTCCATCTGCAATAGTCTGGGTTGGGAATGGTGGTTGTAAAATTCTGGTTTTTAACGATAAAAAAGCATCGTTCGCAATAAGTGGTTCTGCACCATATACTTTACAGTTTGGGAGAATCGATTTCACTGCAATGGACGTGCCGCTCAATAATCCTCCACCACCAACGGGGGTTATCACTATATCAGGGATATCAATTTGTTCAAGCAATTCTAGTGCTGCTGTACCTTGTCCACAAATAACATCAAAGTTATTATAGGGGTGAATGAAACTCGCTCCCGTCTGTTCAATAATTTGAGCTAATGTTTGCTCACGCGAAGTTAAACTAGGTTCGCACCAGGTTATTTGACCACCATAAGCTTTAACTGCTAGTTGCTTAACCAATGGAGCATTACTTGGCATAACTATATAAGCAGGTACTCCACGCTGTTGGGCAGCTAAAGCCATTGCCGCAGCATGGTTTCCCGAGGAGTGCGTGGCTACACCATTTTTAAGTAACGATGGCGGAAGGCATTCAATTGCATTCGTTGCCCCTCGAAACTTAAAAGCACCTACTTTCTGGAAGTTTTCACATTTAAAAAATAGCGAGCATCCTAGCTCGTTGTTAATTGAGGTGCTTGTTATAACAGGTGTTTGATGAATCGAAGTTGATATTCTTTCTTTCGCTTGTTTAATATCTTGAATGGTTGGAATGGTCATTTCTAGCAGGTATTAAATAAATACTGTGAACAGCGAATTGATTTGTTTAAAGATAAAAAAAAGTCCCCATAAAATATGGAGACTTTTTAAGGATGGTTTGAATGAATTATTTGATAAGTGAAAAGGCAATGGTTAATCCAGCCATAACAACAGATACCATTGTCATTAGCTTGATTAATATATTAAGTGATGGCCCACTGGTGTCTTTAAACGGATCGCCAACGGTGTCGCCAACAACAGCGGCTTTGTGAGTTTCGCTTCCTTTTCCTCCAAGGTTACCTTTTTCGACGTATTTTTTAGCGTTATCCCAAGCTCCACCTGAATTATTTAAGAAAACAGCCAAGGTAAATCCTGCGGTTAATCCACCTGCTAACAGGCCAATAACACCGGCAACACCTAATAATAATCCAACAGCAACTGGAACTGCAATAGCTAGCAACGAAGGAACAAGCATTTCGCGCTGAGCTCCTTTAGTTGAGATAGCCACACATTTTGCATATTCTGGCGTGGCAGTGCCTTCCATAATTCCAGGGATTTCGCGGAACTGACGACGAACTTCATCAACCATAGCACCCGCAGCACGTCCAACAGCTTTCATGGTCATAGCACAAAATACAAATGCCATCATAGCTCCTAGGAATAATCCGCTAAGCAACAATGGGTTGAATATCGAAAGATTGTAATATTGAGAGAAGTGATCAACAGTTGCATCATTTAAATTGGTAATACCAACCGCATCCATAAAAGCTTGTCCTTTTTCGGGTATTTTAACTAACCAAATGCGAATCTCTTCTAAGTAGGCTGCAAGTAGTGCTAAGGCAGTTAAAGCTGCTGAACCAATGGCAAAACCTTTACCAGTAGCAGCAGTCGTATTTCCTAACATATCTAATGCATCGGTACGTTCACGAACTTCTTTAGGTAAATGCGCCATTTCAGCATTTCCACCAGCATTATCAGCAATAGGGCCAAAAGCATCTGTAGCAAGCGTAATTCCGAGGGTCGATAGCATACCAACTGCAGCAAAACCAATTCCATATACTCCAGTTGCAAAGCTAGTGAAACCACCTGCAAAACCATATGCTGCAACAATACCAGCAACGATGGTCACGACAGGAATCCAAGTTGAGTACATACCAACTGCAATACCATCGATAATGGTGGTGGCAGGTCCTTGTTGTGCTTGCTTTGCAATACCTTTGGTTGGACTATATTCATCGGATGTAAAATATTCGGTTGCTTGACCAATGATTACACCAGCTATTAATCCAGCAATTACGCTGCCAAAAATACCCCATGAAATCCAGCCAGCATATGCCATAATTGCTACAGCTCCAAGTATTAACACCGAACTACCACCTGTTCCTAGCAATAATGCATTTAACAGGTTTTTCTGAGAGGCAGATTCTTTTGTTCGCACCATGAAAATTCCAACAATTGAAAGCAGAATGCCAATTGCCGATACAATCATTGGAGCCATAATCGCTTGAAGCTGCTCTTCGCCAGAAAGCATTGGAATAGCTGCACCCAAAGCCGCAGTAGCTAAAATAGCACCACAATACGATTCATACAAATCGGCACCCATTCCAGCCACATCACCTACGTTATCGCCCACATTATCGGCAATGGTTGCAGGGTTGCGTGGATCATCTTCAGGAATACCTGCTTCAACTTTTCCAACTAAATCGGCACCCACATCGGCTGCTTTAGTATAAATACCACCACCCACACGTGCAAATAAGGCTTGGGTTGATGCTCCCATACCAAACGTTAACATAGTGGTTGTGATTTCAATAAGTTTCTGATGGTCGGTAGTTCCAGGATGAACCAATGTCAATCCCATGAAATCTAACCCAGTACTCATGTTTTCGGGTGTGAAAATGGCTTGATTTAAAAACAAAAACCACAAGGCAATGTCAAGCAATCCAAATCCTACTACTACCATCCCCATTACTGCACCACTTCGGAAAGCCACTTGCAATCCTTTATTAAGCGATTGCGATGCGCCATGAGCGGTTCGAGCCGATGCGTAAGTAGCTGTTTTCATTCCTAAATAACCGCAAAGTCCTGAAAAGAAACCTCCAGTTAAAAAGGCAATAGGAACGAATGGATTTTGAACTCCCATGTATGCAAGAACAGTAAGGAGAACAACTAATACAACAAACACCATTCCCACTACTTTATATTGGCGGTTAAGGTAAGCCATTGCTCCTTCGCGAACGTATTGAGCAATTTCTTTCATTCGGTCAGTCCCTTCGGACGACTTCATCATTGTTTTAAAAAAATACCACGCAAATATCAGCGCCAATAGCGATGATATGGGTATTAACCAGAAAATTACAGGCATAAAATAGATTTTTAGGTTATAGAATAATAAAATACAAATCCGAAATTAAGTTGTTTTAACCGCTTATCTCACCCTTGTCTCCTTCATAGCGAATTCTAAGATAGTAAATTATCATTTGGTAGCGATAAAAAAGAGTTTTTTTCTCAGAAAAGTTTGTGGAGTAATTTATAATCTAATCCACTATTGATTCATGAAAAATTTCTACTTCGTTCTCGTTGAAATTTATTTTTTCAATGAAAGCTTCAATGGATCTACATTGCCTAATAATATGATAGATATTTTAAAACTTTGCAGATTGTTTTTTGTAAAATAATTATACATTTGATGGCACTAACTTTTAGATGGATAGTTATTTAAACGAGTCATATGAGATTGCTTATTTTGTTTATCCTCTTTTGTGGGATTGCTACGCCTTCGTGGGCGCAGTATAGTAGTAATTTAATGTTTGGTATTAAGGCTGGAGCTACTAGGTCGTCAATATCTCAATTGTCGCCTATTTTTGTGAGCGAAGATTATTATACGGGATATTCGTTCGAAAAAAGTCAGTTAATAAAACCTACCGCTCTGTTGTTCGCTAATTATCGTATCGACCCTTCACGTATTTCGTTGGAAGGTCAGTTGAGTTACTATCAGCAAGCTACTGATTTGGTGTATAGCGACATTAAAGATTTTACCTATACCACAAAATTTCAGTATCACTATTTAGGAGTGGGCGCTTTTATTAAGTCATCAATTGTAAAAGGATTTAATGTGGGTGTTGGCTTGAGAATGGGCATTAATTTATCGCCCGATAACATTTCATACACTTCAAATGCATCTGATATAATTTGGGCAAATGATGGTATGCCGCCCCCTGATAGTGAAACAGAACTTGAGTTACGAAATGTGATTAAAGGGTTGAATTCTACTGATTTTGGAATCATTGCAAGTTACGAGTTTGAAATGGGTTTAAGTGTTGATTTCACTTACTATAAAGGAATGAACGATATGATAGAGACCTTGGTTAATCGTCATAATTTCATCAATTTAAAAAATAATGCATCATCGTTTCAACTAACTGTTGGATATGCAATTACTATGGATAAAAACAAAAAAGATAAACGCACACGTAAATGAGAATTAAGTTTTTATATGTAGCAATGCGGTTGGTGATTACGGCTGTTGTGTTGTTTGTTTTCAATGGTGTAGCTTATTCTCAATATCACGATGAGCTTATGTTTGGTTTGCGTATTGGAGGTAATTATAGCACCGTAACGAATCTTACCAATGTGTTAATCAACGATGAGAACAAGCCCATGTATGAGTTTTCGGAAAAAACAACCTATACACCTTCGGTTGCGCTTTTTTCGCACTATCGTTTTAAGGACACTCAAATAGCACTTGAGGGAGCATTGAATTACAGCCAAATTGGGGTTGATGTGGATAAGAATTCGCTCGTGACATCATCTATTGAGAGATTCAATTTTAAATATCAATACATGGGGATGGGACTTTACGCCAAGGTTTATTTATACCGAGGATTAATGGTAGGTGTTGGAACCAACATGGCATTTTGTTTAAACAGCTCATCAGGAATAGCTTATCAATCGTCAACAGGTTCGATGACTCAGGATTTACAAAGCGAGGAGCACATACGTCAAGCCTTAAAAGGGCGAGCCAATGTTGCTGCGGGTGCGGTATTGGGTTATGAGTTTAAGTTTGGATTGAGTTTACAGGCAGCCTATTTATATGGATTTACAGATTTAGTTGAAACAGGGGTGAATCCATATAAGTTTAGCGAGGTGAAAAACAATGCGAGAACCTTACAGTTTGCCATTGGCTGGGCCATTAGTCAAAAAGGGTTTTATTTGAAATAACGATTTAAAGCAATTGGGCATGCGAGCATTAATTGGTTGTTTAATTTTTTTTGTAGCGATTGTTAGTTGGGCTCAAAATCCCGGCGGTGTTGCTGGATCTATCTCTTGGGTAAAGCCTCTTGCCTGTCAGAAAGGCAAGGGTATAGATATTAATAACAATTTGGTTGATACGTATAAAGCTACGCAAAAAGCAGTGGAATTGTCATCGGAAAAATCTCTGCTGGCAGGTCTCACATTTTTTTGCGTTTCGTTGACCGACACCTTAACTGAGCGAGCCTTATGGCGCATTGGCACTGATAGTTCTACCAATGTGGTGATGACAAATCGACGAATGGCTGGGTTGGATGAGTATAAGTATATTAATTTTCAAGATAAATTATCAGCCTCACCTCAGATTTCAACTTATAGTCGGAAGCGTGCCCTGGTTGATACGTTAAACACGAGAACGGTTGTTCGTATTGGCACTGTTGGGGAGGAAAAAATACCGATCAACGATTTTAAAGGTGCTTTGCCTGAATACATTTTGTACGATCGAGTATTGTCGTTTCATGAGCGCATGAGGGTTCAGAGTTACTTGGCAATAAAGTATGGCATCTCTTTAAAACAAGCCTATCCCACATCGTATTTATGCGCTAAAGGCGAGGTGATTTGGGATGCAGAAAAATTCGCCGCATTTTCGGGTTCTATTACTGGCATTGGACGCGATGATTTATCTGGTCTTGAGCAGCTTAAATCGAGTAGTTCCAATGCCCCAAAAATGCTTGAGGTTGCTGTTGAGGAATTGGCCGATCAGGATTTTTTGATTTGGGGCGATAATCAACAGCCGTTGATATTTGCACGAAAGCGAGGTGAAATAACAAAACTTCAACGCGGTTGGGTGGCTGCTGCATCAGGTGATGTGAGTACAAAATTGTCGTCGCTTAACTTTTCAACAACATGGATGCAAGAGATGTATCCACTTGCAAAGGACGAAATTTATTGGTTAGCTATTGATGATAGTGGAACAGGAACTTATCCAATGGGGCAATCGAGGTATTTTGCCAACAGTTCAGCATTAAAAAGCAACCAACAATTCGATGGCATAAAATGGGATTTGAATGGCAATGGCTACGATTACTTTACATTAGTGGCAGCTCCCGAGTTATTTGCGAAAGTGGATTTTGTGCTGCCCAATTGCAGAAACAACCAAATGGGAGAATTAAAGGCCGAACTAATAGGCGGTGTTGCACCATTTCAGGTTAAGTTAATGAGTGGTGATGTAGTTATTGAACAACAAAAGGCTGGCCAGCGTGTGGTATCGTTTAGTAGATTACTACAAGGAACTTACCAATTATTAGTAAGCGATTCTCAAAACAGAACATACAAGCAAGAATTATTAATGGCCAATTCTGACATGGAGCAGGTTGCAAAATTCGAACCTATTGCGTTAAAAAGTGGCTCATCGTTAATGCTCGATGGCACAACAAGGCTAGGTTCACCATCGAATTACCTTTTCAACTGGCAAAAGCCGAGTGGCGAATCGGTTAATAGTGCTTATTTATCTGTGAATGAAGGTGGAGTGTATGTGTTGTCGGTGACAAACTGTGATGGATGCAGCACCCTGCGCGAAGCAGAGGTAACCATGTTACCCAATGAGTTTTTAAAATATGTGGAGATTTCGCCCAATCCAGCCGTTCAAAAGGTGGCCACCTTAAAGGTTCAGTTGGTGCAAGAGGGAACTATAAAAGTGTCTATAACCTCACCGAACGGACTGATGGTGAGCAGTGAGGAATTTTCGGGAAACAGCTATTATTCAATAACATGCCAATTTCCCCAAAAAGGGATGTGGTTGGTGACTGTAGAAGGCAATGGAGAGAAGAAAACATTGAAAGTATTGGCCAATTTTAATTAAGCGTATTTAAAAATTTGTGATGATGCAATATAAAATTACCTTCTCTGTTTTGCTTGTCTTGGTTTTGATAATTGGTTGTCAGCCCAAACAAAACCCAAGCAATGAAAAATTAGCTCAGCTTGAAGCATTCGAAAACTTGTTGAATAAGAGAGATTCATCAACTCAGGAACCCATTTCAAATAGTTCACATCAAAACAAAGTTGTTTCATTGGCCAAACCTATTAAATCAACCCTAAAAACTGCAAACAAGCCAATTAGCAAGCGTTTTACGCCACAAAAAGACGATACATTGCAGGTGATGCGTGCCAAGTTGTGTGTGCCAATGGGTAGTTTAGAGCGAATTAAAACTCTTTCGGTAACTGCGTTAAACGCCAATGAGTTACCCATGCTGCCATCAGGCATGGTAAATGTAACTGACAGTGCTGCTGGATTTCGCTTTCTGCCGCACGGCGAGCATTTTAAGAAGCTGGCGGCCAAAGTTATAATACCTTTTGATACCACATTAATACCTCCCGGTTACACAACCAATGACATACATGCTTATTATTTCGATGAGGTTCGTAAACAATGGACTGCATTGGAAACCGATACCATTTGCGAAAATGATGGCCTGGTACTTGCCTTTACCACCCATTTTACCGACATGATTAATGGGATCATTAAAGTTCCCGAATCGCCCGAAACGCAAGGTTATGCACCTAATGCCATCACCGATATTAAAGCGGCCAATCCCGCAACGGGTATCATGGCCATGTCGCCCCCTTCGGCATCGCAAAGTGGCGCGGTTAGCACTAGCTACCCGTTTAATCTGCCAGCCGGTCGAAAAGGCATGCAGCCATCGCTGGGCTTGCAATACAGTAGCGAAGGCCAAGTTGGATGGGTGGGTTATGGCTGGTCGCTATCGATACCCACCATTGATATTGAAACCCGCTGGGGCGTTCCGCTGTTTGATGCCGATGCTGAAACGGAGAGTTATTTGGTGATGGGCGAACAGTTAACAGCTCAAGCACATCGTTCGCCCAATGTGGCTCGTAGTGCCGATAAGCAGTTTTATCCTCGTGTAGAGGGTGGATTTTCAAAAATTGTTAGGCATGGCGATAGTCCGAAGAATTATTGGTGGGAGGTGATCGATAAAAGCGGAACCACACATTTTTTTGGAGGCAAAAATAATGCGGTGGATGAGGCTTCGGTGGTGAGAAACACTAATGGCGATATTGTTCAGTGGGCATTGTTGGAAACAAAGAATGTGTATGGCGATTTTGTAAGATATACCTATGAGTTAGCAGGAGGAATGCTTTATCCAACAAAAATAAATTATACT
>JBBQUP010000005.1:0-60963 GCA_038212305.1 Bacteroidales bacterium | reverse complement strand
ACATTGTACAACAATACATTGATGCTCGAACGATTTATGTGCAGGTTTGCTATTAATCCAAACACTGCTAAAAATCAAAAAATTGTCAAAGAACTATTGGAATACGGCAAAATTGCCGCTTAAAATCTAACGGACTATTGTTAATAGTAGCACAGGCAAATTCTCAAACAACACGAAGTGTAAACGATGCCAAAGGATTAACAGTAGGGGAAAAGGCTCCTGATTTTACTGCAATCGACAGCGATAGTGTATCGTTTAGTTTAGCCAATCAATTAAAAAGTACTCCAGTTATACTCATATTTTATCGAGGTTATTGGTGTCCGGTTTGTAATAAACATTTGGCTCAAATACAGGACAGTCTTCAGTTTATAACCGATAAAGGTGTTTCTGTAATTGCCATATCGCCCGAAAAACCTGAGTTTTTAGAGAAGATGGCCGACAAATCGGGTGCTGCATTTAAATTGCTGTACGACGAGGGATATAAAATTGCCAATGCGTACGATGTAACATTTACGCCAAAAACCACCGAAACATTTTTGTATAATACCGTTTTGGGAGCAAACTTAAAGGAGACGCATTCCGATGATTCGCAACGATTACCCATTCCGGCAACTTATTTGGTTGATAAAAACGGGACGATTGCTTGGCGTCAGTTTAATCCCGATTATAAAAAACGATCGTCGGTGAGCGAAATACTAAAAGCAATTGAGGAATTATAACAGGCAGTCATTTTCAGAACATGGTT
The DNA here is from genome assembly GCA_038212305.1 of Bacteroidales bacterium. Lineage (GTDB taxonomy): Bacteria > Bacteroidota > Bacteroidia > Bacteroidales > Marinilabiliaceae > JBBQUP01. Next base: position 60,218 of record JBBQUP010000005.1, on the reverse strand, counting down.
GGTTGCGAATTAGGTGTAAAACTTGGCATCATTATAATACAATAGTTGTGGTAATTAGTTGAAAAGGTTAACCTTCATTAACACAAAAAGTCCCTCGATTTTTATTATTTTTGCACCCTGTTTTTATTATCATCAATCAATTGTTTTTATCATGATTACGGTTTCTAATTTAGCCATTCAGTTTGGGAAGAGGGTGTTGTTTCAGGACGTAAATTTAAAGTTTACACCTGGCAATTGTTACGGAATTATTGGTGCCAATGGCGCCGGGAAATCCACATTTTTACGCATGTTGAGTGGCGATTTGGATCCAACACGCGGAGGCGTGCAGTTTGGTGTAGGTGAGCGCTTATCGGTTCTTAGTCAGGATCACAATGCGTTCGACGAGCATCCTGCTTTAGAGGCGGTTATGATGGGACACTCGGTGTTGTGGAATGCAATGAAAGCGCGTGAAGCCCTTTATGCCAAAGCTGAGTTTACGGAAGCCGATGGTATAAAAGCTGCTGAGCTGGAAGAACAATTCGCCGAAATGGATGGTTGGAACGCCGAGAGCGATGCCGCTTCGATGTTGAGCGGATTAGGCATTAAAGAAGAGTCGCATTATACTTTGCTAAAAGATATGAGCGGTAAAGAGAAGGTTAAAGTTCTTTTGGCTCAAGCATTATTTGGCAAGCCCGATAACTTATTGCTCGATGAGCCAACCAACGACTTGGATTTAGAGACCGTTATGTGGCTTGAGAATTATTTGGCAAACTTCGATAATACACTTTTGGTGGTATCGCACGACCGTCACTTTCTCGATTCGGTGTGTACGCATGTGGTGGATATTGATTTTGGAAAAGTGCAAATTTTTGCTGGTAACTACACATTTTGGTATCAGTCGAGCCAGTTAGCACTTCGTCAACATCAAAATCAAAATAAAAAGGCCGAAGAGAAGAAAAAAGAGTTGCTCGAGTTTATTGCGCGTTTTAGTGCCAATGCCTCAAAATCGAAACAAACAACCAGCCGTAAAAAAATGCTCGAGAAGTTGAATGTAGAAGAGATTCAGCCTTCAACACGCCGCTATCCTGCTCTTATTTTTACTCCTGAACGCGAAACCGGAAATACTGTTTTAGAAGTTCATGGTTTAAGTAAAAAAGCTGATGATGGAACTTATTTATTAAAGGATGTTACGTTTAATGTGGAAAAGGATGAAAAGGTTGTTTTCTTGTCGCGCAATTCATTAGCAATGACTACTTTGTTCGAAATTTTAAATGATCATGTTAAGCCCGATGACGGTTCATATAAGTGGGGTATTACCATTACGCATGGCTATTTGCCCGTTGATAATGGCGATTTTTTTAACACAGGCCAATCAATTGTTGATTGGTTGGGACAGTATTCTTCCGATACAACGGAATTTTACCTTCGTGGATTTTTAGGTAAGATGTTATTCTCGGGCGAGGAGATCTTTAAAAAAGCGGAGGTTTGCTCGGGAGGGGAAAAAATGCGTTGCATGATTGCTCGTATGATGCTTAGAAATGCCAACGTTATGATGTTGGATAATCCTACCAATCACCTCGACTTGGAGTCGATACAAGCCTTTAATAATACCTTAATTACGTTTAAAGGCAATATATTAATGGCCTCGCATGATCACGAGTTTATCTCATCGGTTTGTAATAGGGTTATTGAGTTAACGCCCAATGGAATTATTGATAAACTAATGGATTACGACGACTATATTTCCAGTGAAGATATTGCTGCCTTGAGAGAAAAAATGTACTCGAAATAATTTTCCAACAACATATTTTCAAAAACGACTTAGGTGAGGTATTGCTCGCTTAAGTCGTTTTTTGCTTTAGGTAAGGTTGTGTGTTAATCTCTTAAATGTTGTTACTCGGAGTTATTAGTCCGAGTTCCGAATGGGAGGCTGGCCAGTTAAAGTAAATATTATCTGTGAGGCAAAGAAAATCTAAATGCACTTCCTTTTCCAACCTCACTTTCAATCCAAATTTGTCCACCATGCTTGTTCACAAATTCTTTGCAAAGTATTAAGCCTAAGCCTGAGCCTTTTTCATTTGCTGTTCCACTGGTTGTTAAATTCTTACCAAATTCAAATAACTTACTCCTAATTTCTTCATTCATACCAACTCCATTATCTAAAACAGTAATTTCTATAAGGTTTTGTTTTTGCTTTGCAGAGATATTTATCTCCCCGTTTGTGTTTGAAAATTTTATACCATTGCAGATTAGATTGCGTAAAACTGTTTTTAACATGTCTTTATCAGCATAAACTTCTACTTGAATAGATTCGTTATAATTTAATGATATATTTTTAATTTCTGCAGTTGATTTTAATATGTCAAATATTTCTATAATTATTGGTTTTAAATCTAATGTATTCGGGGTGAAAGTAGTATTTCCAGATTGTGATTTTGCCCATTGCAATAAGTTGTTAAGCAAATCAAGTGTATTTTTTGTTGATGTATTTATTATTTGTGCAAAGTATTTGGTTTTTTCAATGTCCTGATTTTCTGAACTAATTGTTAATAAGTCGGTGAGGCCTAAAATGCAATTAAAAGGACTTCTTAAATCATGTGCAATGATTGAAAAAAGTTTGTCTTTGGACAAAATAAGTTCTCTTAACTGGTCTCCCTGTTCTTCAAGGATTTGTTCAGTTTTTTTTCGTTCCGAAATATCTCTCGTGACTCCATGGTAGCCTAAAATTTTATCATTCTCATCACAATGTGCCGTTGCAGTGGCTTCAACCCAAACCCAACTTCCATCCTTACACAGTTCTTCTAATTCATAAATCGATGGTGTTGGCATCTTTCCCATACTTAGGTCAACCATTCGATTTTTATTCGCCTCTTTTAGCACTTCAATTCCTTCTGGTTTTAAAATCGACCAAAGGTATGTGCCAATAACATCTTCCTGTTTAAAGCCTCTTATTCGTTCATCGGCAGGACTAATATATGTTACACGAAAATTGCTATCCAAATGCCATATTATATCGCTGGAGTTTTCTGTTATAATTCTGAATTTTTCCTCGCTTTTCTGTAATTCTTGATTTTTAAGATTTAGACTATCTGTCTTTTTTTTAATCTGTAAGCGAAGTAACCAAATCCTTATAAAAACAAGAATTAGTAATATTATTGATATTATAAAAACTATCCCAATAATTTGGGTTATTTGCTTGTATTTAAAGTCATCTCTTTCATAGACTTTCCATTTTTCTTGAATTTCTGAAAGTTTTCCACTTTTTCGTAGCTCCAATATTCCATTATTTAAAATGTTCAATAAAGGGGTGTTTCCTTTTACTACTGCCATACAATAAATGCTAGGAATTATTGGCGGCCCTTTTATTTCAATATTTTTATATTTATTTGTTTCAATTTCATACATTCCCAGCGAATTTGGTGCTATTACAAAATCCGCCTTTCCCGTTTCTATTCCATAGAGTGCTTCTGGTAACGATTTTGCTAAAATGTAATTCTTGAAAAGACCAATTGGGATAAGATACTTATCGATTGATATATCCTTTCCCAAAACCATTGGCTTATAGTTGTACAGGCTTGATATGTCTTTAAATGGTAAATTATTTCGAATAAAGATGGAGTAGTATTCTGTATGAATAGGAATTGTAAAATCAAGATATTTTGCTCTTTCTTCTGAAAAAATGATTCCTGTAATAATATCAATTTGCCCTGATTTAATGGAGATTAATGCATTATCCCATCTGCTGAGATGAAAACTTAACTTTATATTATTTTTGATGGAAATGGCATTTAATATGTCTACATCAAGCCCTCTGGTCTTTCCTGTTTTATCAATAAATGAATAAGGAGCATAATCAAAATCGCCGCCTACAACGTACTCCTGCGCAAATATATTGCTCGAATGAATTAGAGTTGCAAAAAGAATAAAAATCAAATAGATACCTTTTGCCATTAACAAATTGCTTTTGTTACTATCATTTTCAAATTATCTTATTCTTAGAATAAATATATTCTTTTATGGGTTTTTTTCAACTTGCCCATATTGTTGTTGTAAGTTGTTGAAAAAGTTTAAAAAAACCAAATAAACTTTACATAATTATTAAGCAGCAAGTGAATTTCTTCCGCAGGGTGCAATTGTTATGCAAAAACAGATAAATGAAGTCTTCCTATTTGTTGATGTTTTAAATTGATTTTAAGTCTTAAATAAGTGAAAATATTGCTCTACAGTTTCAAAAAATGTTGTTCTTTTATATCGTTCGTATTAATGGGTTTGCGAATTGTTAATGCATTCCAGAATAGTGCTTTATGTGTAAATTTTGAATTAGGGCTCAATGTTGTATCGTAGTTTTTCCGCCGGCTTCACCAGCGGTTATCGAAAGTAAAGCCTTTCAGGCCTTAACTAAACGACATTGAATTAGTATTTTAAATAAATGAAACTAACTCCGCCTTTTGTTATTGAACCACAACCGAATGATGAAACATGCGGTCCCACCAGCTTACATGCTGTTTACAATTATTTGGGTTCGAAAGTATCACTCGATGAGGTGATTGATTCGGTTAACTTTTTAGAAGATGGTGGCACTTTGGCTGTAATGTTGGGCATCGATGCACTCAAGCGCGGATTTCAAGCAACTATAATTACTTATAATTTAAAGGTTTTCGATCCATCGTGGAGGGATTTATCATCCGCTGAATTGATTGTCAATTTAGAGATTCAACTCACTCATAAAACGGGACAGAAATTTTTACATGCTACGCGAGCCTATCAGGAATTTTTAGAGCTGGGTGGAAAAATTACCTTCGATGATCTAACACCCGATTTGTTGAGCAGCTATTTTAGTCGAAACATTCCCGTGTTGGCTGGTTTAAGTGCAACCTATCTTTATCGGAGCAAACGCGAATATTATCAACCTAAAAAAGGGGTGGTGTACGACGATATGAGAGGTGTTCCATCGGGACATTTTGTTGTGCTTTGCGGGTTGCAGGGCAATCGAATCATGGTTTCCGATCCTTATAAAGATAATCCAGTTAATCAAAGTCATTATTACAAAGTGGATGTTAATCACTTGATACACTCCGTTTTATTAGGAATTGTTACCTACGATGCCAATTTGTTGATTGTCTCATCTTCACATTAAATAACCTAGTTATGTTACATTCTCAAACTTATTCGATTACCGAAATAAAAGAGAATATCGAAGAAAAATCTGCCCTAGATGAACCTGACGAGTATGGAAATCAGCATCTTTTGCACAAAACCTGTTTATTGCCTTATAAATCGAGTAGAACCTTCCCCATTTGGGATAAAAAGCTTAATTTAAAGCCCGAAAATAAAGAGGTTTCACCATCAATGAAAAAAATTATTGTAATAAATCATCCATCTCAATGGTCGTTTAATACGCCTGGAGTTGAGGTGATATCACCAAGGAAGTATCTTGAGGATAGTTCCTATATGAAACGCAAGGGATTACGGATTTTTAATTTGAGTAACGATTACAGTTATCAAAAGCGAGGTTATTACGTGTCATTGTTAGCTGAGGCGCGTGGTCATAAAGTAATCCCATCGGTGAAGCATTTGCTCGATTTAAAAACGCAAACCATCGTTAGGGTTGTGTCGGACGAGTTGGATGAGTTGATTCAGAAAAGCTTTAAGCGATTGCGCTCCACCGAGTTCGAAGTGAGTATCTATTTTGGGCGTAACGTGTCGAAGCAGTACGATAAGCTAGCGCGCGAACTGCATAAACTGTTTCCAGCACCATTTTTAAGAGCTAGGTTTCAAAAAGATAAAAAATGGGTGGTGCAATCGGTAAAAACCATCTCAATAAAAGATATTCCCGAGCATCATTTGCCTTACATGGATGAGTTTGTGGCTGATTATTTTAGCAAGAAACGCTACGATGCCAATCGACCCGAAAAATATTTGTACGACTTGGCTATTTTAGTCGATGAGAAGGAGAAGTCGCCGCCATCGAACAAAAAAGCCTTGGCACGTTTTGAGGAAGTTGCGCAGAAAAAAGGGTGCTACGTCGATTTTATTACCAAGGATGATTATTCGAAAATAGGGGAGTACGATGCGCTTTTTATTCGCGAAACTACGGCAGTCAACCATCATACGTATCGGATGGCGCGACGGGCACAATCCGAAGGGCTGGCAGTGCTCGATAGTCCCGAATCAATCATGAAATGTGCGAACAAAGTATTTTTGGCCGAGTTGTTGCAAACGGCCAAAATTCCAACGCCCAAAACAGTAATCATCTATTCCGATAAAGATAAATCGCCCGAGTTTAGGCTGGGATTTCCTTGTGTGTTAAAAATACCCGATTCGAGTTTTTCGGTTGGTGTAGTAAAAGCTAACAACGAAGAGGAGTTGCATGCTCACATGAAAAAAATGCTGAAAGAGTCGGATCTGATCATTGCTCAGGAATTTCTTCCAACGGATTTCGATTGGCGAATAGGTATTCTCGACAACGAAGTGTTGTTTGCTTGTAAATATTTTATGGCCAAAGGACATTGGCAAATCTATAACTGGGAGAGCAATTCGGAGGAATTTTCAGGTAATTTCGAAAATGTTCCCATCGAAAATGTTCCTCGACACATTATCGAAACCTCATTAAAAGCAACCAAATTAATTGGAAATGGATTATATGGGGTTGATGTTAAGGATATTAATGGGAAAGCGGTGGTGATTGAGGTCAATGACAATCCCAATATTGATGCGGGAATCGAAGATCAATTGATGCAAGATACGCTCTACTCTAAGATTATCGATTTTCTGGTTCAACAAATTAATCGCAAATAGACTGCCTAAATTCTTTTTTATGCCTCACTTGCCTCGTTATAATTTATTCGAAGTATTCGGTATTGAACTGGAATACATGATTGCCTCGCGATCTGATTTGTCGCTAATGCCGTTGTCGCCCGACTTGTTGAGGAACACTCAGGGCAAAGTTTTGAACGAAATAGTCAGAGGCGAGCTGGCCATTAGCAACGAGTTGGTGATGCATGTGATTGAGCTCAAGAACAATTACCCTTGTGCCTCTTTAACGAATTTGGATGTGATTTTTCATGCAGAAGTAGTTCGGTTAAATAAATTACTAGAGGTTAAAAATGCGTGTCTGCTACCAACCGGCGCGCATCCGTTTATGAATCCTTTAACCGATAGTTTGCTGTGGCCTTACGACAACAGCCCAATTTACAACTTGTACAATCAAATTTTCGATTGCCGTGGACATGGGTGGAGCAATCTGCAAAGCATGCACCTGAACTTACCCTTTAATGGCGATGAACAGTTTGGTCGGCTGCATGCGGCCATCCGTTTAGTTTTGCCACTTATCCCTGCCATTGCGGCGTCAACGCCAATGCTCGATGGCGCTTTAACTGGTTTTGCCGATTCGCGCATGGAAACCTATCGCCTCAATCAAAAAGCCATTCCGTCGATAACTGGCTTGGTAATACCCGAAGCTGTGTTTACGAAAAAGGAGTATCATGCCACTATTTTCGATCCCATTGTGCGCGACATAACACCGTATGATACTCATCATGTTTTGGATAAGCACTTTTTAAACAGTCGTGGCGCCATTGCACGGTTCGATAGAAATGCCATTGAAATTCGCGTGATTGATACGCAGGAAGCGCCAGTAGCTGACATTGCCATTGCTCAGTTTATTGTTGTGTTACTTCAACACTTGGTTAACGAGGAGTTTTGTTCATATCAGCTTCAACAAACAGCTTCAACACAAATGCTTTACACTATTTTGCTTTCTGCCATTCGAGAAAGTGAAAATGCTATTTTAAATAATACCGATTTTTTAAAGCTATTTGGGATCACTCAAAAGCAAATAATTGTAAGCGATTTAATATCCATTTTAGTAGATAAGGTAAAAGCCGATTTAAATGAAACTACGCTAAAAGTGATGAAAGTGATTGAAAATCAAGGCACATTATCAACCCGAATAACTAAGGCATTGGGAAACAATTTTGATCATAACCGAGTGGTGCAAGTTTATACTGAGTTGGCTAAGTGTTTAAAATATAATTCGATGTATTGCAAATGAGATTGATGCGTATTTACTTCAATAATTAAATGGCTCTGATACTTCACAATTCGATTATGTGGTTAAACCGAAAAACAATCCATAACCATGAGTAAATTTCGACTCCTGTTATCGTGTGAACATGGCGGAAATAAAATTCCTACAGAGTACACGAACTTGTTTCGTCAATCGACAGAGCTACTTGATACACATCGTGCCTACGACAAAGGAGCGCTAGAGTTATATCGAGAGTTGGAACATTTAAATCCTGATTTCGCAATATCAAGCACTACCAGTCGACTCTTGGTTGATTTAAACCGATCGTTACACAAACGCTCACTTTTTTCGGAGTTTACAAAACCTTTAAGCAAAGCCGAGAAACAGCAAATATTAGATCGCGATTATTTCCCTTATCGCAATGCATTTGCAGATGAGGTGAAAAAAATTGTTGATGCCAATGAATCGGTTTTGCATCTTTCGGTACACAGTTTTACGCCTATTTTAACTGGAGTGGAGCGCAATGCCGATATTGGAATTTTGTACTATCCGGCTCGTGAGCGAGAGAATGCCTTCTCGAAAAAACTAAAGCTCGAATTGCAAAAACAGTTACCACAATTTAAAATCCGATTTAACTATCCCTATAGAGGTTGGCCCGATGGCCATGTTTCGGCTTATCGGCGTATTTACACCGATCAGCAATATGCGGGTATCGAGTTGGAAATCAATAACAAATGGGCATTCAACAATGAGATTTATGCTGCTGTTTTAATTTCAATTCAAAACTGCTTAGTGGGAATTTAATTTAACATTCTTTTAGTCTTTAAGGACTTAAATGCGAATGTTGTTACCGAAATTCACTGTAATCTTGTGGTAAATGCTTTTAAATGAGTAATTTTGCGCCCTCTTTAAAGGAGATGAGTTGTTGAAATTCCAATAACATCCTTTTAATGAGTTTTGAATCAGGGTGTTAAATTAACGATAGTTTATGAAGCGGATTAGTGAATACAAGAAATTATTTAGTGTCGAAAAAGATATTGATCTTAAAACATTAAAAACTACTTATCGAAATTTGGTGAAAGATTGGCATCCTGATAAGTTCCAAGCTGACGATGAAATGGCTCATGAGGCAGAGTTGAAAAGCCGTCAAATCATTGATGGCTATCATTTTTTGGTTAGCATTGCACCTGAAACCACTGCTGCTAGTGCCGACGAGTACAGTCAAAGTATCGATTCGGGCATTGCCGATTACAAACACAAAGGTTTAATGCTTGAAGTTTCTTTTAGCGATGGAGCATCATATGAGTACTTCGGCGTCAATGGCAATTTGTTTAACAAGTTTTTGAATGCTGATAATCCATTGCGTTTTGCCAAACGTAATATTTTCACCTCGGTGACTTACCGTAAAGCTAAAAAAGCGGTGCTTCAAGAGGCATAGTTTTGAGCAATTAATATCCTAAATCAGGATGCTTTACTGACTCGTCAGTTTCAAAAGCGCATCTTTATCAATAATTTGAATGTATTTTGCGGAGGCCTTTATGAGGCCTTCGTTGTGCATATCTCTAATGGTTCGTCCCAACGATGGGCGAGCAACACCAAACATTTCGGCCAGTTCTTCCTGACTTTTTTGCAATACCACTTCAATGGCTCGTCCGCCACTCAATTCAAGCAAATATTGGGCAAGCTTTCCTCTCAGACTTCGGAACGATAAAAAACGCAGCTTGTCCGATAAAAACTGGGCTTTATTACTCACCACATTTAAAAAGTTGCGAAGGACAATTTGGTTTGATTGCATCAATTTAAGAACCATGTCTTTAGGTATTACCAATAATTTGCAGTCGTTATTAACTACAATGTTAACAGGGTATTTGTTATCACGACCAAATAGAAAAGCGATGGCCAGTGGGCGAGGACTCTCAATGTCCTCAATTTTAATGGTTTTGCCCGAATAGTCATTCATCTCACCCTTTACACTTCCCTCCAACACAATGTAAAGTTGCTTACATTCTTCGCCAGTTAAGGCAACGGTTTGGCCTTTACTGAATTGCTTTATCTGAAACACTATGGTGTTAAGCGATTCGTCAATTTGCTTGGGGGTAAGTCCTATAAAAAGCGGGCAGTTTTGTAAAATATCTCCAGTCATAAATTGATTCTTTGTAACCTATGTTACTGTTTTAACGCTTTAAGTTAGCGTAAATTTGTATCAAGAAATAAAAATCATTGATTCTTTATTACAAAGAAAAGGAATTTATCATCTTAATAAATTAAATTATAAAAAAAATAGCCATGTACACACCATCTTTTCAATCATCAGTTGTTTATACGCTTCCAGCCATCGATTATGCTGCTGACGCAGTTGTGAGTAAGATTATCACCAAAAATGCGGCAGGTAATTTAACCTTGTTTGCGTTCGATAAAGGGCAGGGGTTAAGCAAGCATTCGGCTCCATTTGATGCGATTATTCAAGTACTTGAGGGTAATGCTAAAGTCACTATTGATGATAAAGAGCATTTGCTCGAAGCCGGTCAGTTAATTATTATGCCTGCAAACATTCCACACTCGGTAGATGCCATTGAGCAGTTTAAAATGTTGTTAATCATGATTAAAGGGGCTTGAGGAGGGATAGGAAGAGAAGAAGACGATTAGACAGATAGAAAAGAGATGAACTCTCATCATATCTATCTGTCTCTTTCTCGTCCCATCTTCTTCTCTAATTATTCCTCTCTTTTTGTAACATTGGTTACACATTTAAGTAAATAAGTACCCTAATTTTGTAGTGTAAATAATGAGAGGCTAGGATTCGATTAAGTCTTAAATCTTGATACTAGAATAAATTTCTTGATACTATTAATATGAAACGCGAAGTTGTAAAAATAGACAATGATCTTTGTAACGGATGTGGCGAGTGTGTGCCCAATTGTCACGAAGGTGCCTTGCAAATAATTGACGGTAAGGCTGTGCTAATTAGCGATTTGCTGTGCGATGGATTAGGTGCTTGCTTAGGACATTGTCCCGTTGGAGCCATCACCATCGAATCGCGTGAGGCCGAAGCCTATAACGAGCCGAAAGTTATGGAGTCGATGATTCCTAAAGGATTAAACACTGTAGTGGCTCACTTGAAGCATTTAAAAGACCATAAAGAAACCGTGTTCGTAAAACAAGGCGTTGAGTATTTAAAGGAAAATGCGTCACGATTACCGTTTTCAGTGGATGCAGTTATCAATGCCGTTCATCAACCAAAAATAGCAGCTATGCATGCACATCAAGGAGGCGGATGCCCCGGTTCACGGACTATGACATTTAGCAAAGAAACCGTTGTAACACCAGTTGGTGGTGGCGATGTGTCATCACAACTGCGTCAATGGCCTGTTCAGTTGCACTTAACCAGTCCAATGGCGCCTTACTTCGAGCATGCCGATGTGGTTTTGGCTGCCGACTGCGTTGGGTTTGCCATGGGCGATTTTCACAGTCGTTACTTAAAAGGTAAAAGCCTTGCCATTGCTTGCCCGAAGCTCGATAATGGTCAGGAAATTTATGTCGAGAAAATTACATCGCTTATCGATGATGCCAAAATAAATACACTCACAGTAGTGATAATGCAAGTGCCTTGTTGCAAAGGTTTACTTCAAATGGCTAAACTTGGCTTGGAGCGTGCAACCCGAAAAATACCTATTAAAATGGCAGTTATCTCTGTCGAAGGGGAGGTTTTAAGCGAAGATTGGGTATAACAAGTTATACGTTAACTCTATTTTATTTCATTGTCTTTGAGAGGATTAGGTTTTTGAAAGAACCTGATTTAGAATTCTATTGCCGATGATGTTGTATTAACGATTGAAAAAAAATTCACGAAATAGTAATAACATTAAAACCGATTAAAATGAGTATGTTTTGTTACCAATGTCAAGAAGCTTCGAAAGGTGTAGGCTGCACTGTTAAAGGTGTTTGTGGGAAATCGCCTGAAGTATCGAACTTACAAGATGTGTTGTTGTATGTTGCAAAAGGTGTTGCTTACTGGAGTGTAAAAAGTGGTAAGCCTGCTGAAAATGCTGATAAGTATGTAATTGATTCGTTGTTTATTACCATCACTAACGCCAATTTCGATAGCAACAAAATAATTGCTAAAATTAAAGAAGGTTTTTCTGTTCAGGATGAGTACAAAGCGGGTGTTGATGCTACTTCAGCTCCCGATTGTGCTGAGTGGCGCGCCGCAACTCCCGAACAAATGGAAGCAAAATATGCGGATGCTAGTGTTTTAGCTGTTGCTAACGAGGATGTTCGTTCTTTAAACGAACTATTGGTTTATGGTATTAAAGGAATGGCTGCTTATGCCGAGCATGCTTGGAACTTGGGGTATATAAATACCGAAATTGCTGCATTCATCAAAAAAGGTTTGCTGGCAACCATCGATCCAAACATTTCAACCGATGCATTGGTCGCTTTGGTGCTTGAATGTGGCAAGTTTGGTGTGGATGTGATGGCTTTACTCGATAAAGCAAACACCGAAAGTTATGGCAATCCTGAAATTACCAAAGTAAACATTGGGGTAAGCGATAAGCCTGGTATTTTAATTAGCGGTCACGATTTAAAAGATATCGAAGAGCTACTTAAGCAAACCGATGGAACAGGCGTAGATGTTTATACTCACAGCGAGATGCTTCCTGCTCACTACTATCCAGCATTCAAAAAACACACTCATTTTATTGGTAATTATGGCAATGCTTGGTGGAAACAAACTACCGAATTTGAAAGTTTTAACGGTCCTATCTTGTTTACCACCAATTGTATTGTGCCTCCAAAAGATAGCTACAAAGAGCGTGTTTACACCACTGGTTCATCAGGTTTCGATGGCTGCGTTCACATTGCCGATCGAGTGAATGGCGAAGCAAAAGATTTCTCAGTAATCATTGAGCATGCTAGAAAATGCCAAGCGCCTACCGAAATCGAAACGGGCGAAATTATTGGTGGATTTGCTCACAATCAAGTGTTGGCTTTAGCCGATAAAGTGGTTGATGCGGTAAAAAGTGGTGCCATCAAAAAGTTTGTGGTTATGGCTGGTTGCGATGGTCGCATGCCTAGTCGCGAGTACTATACCGACTTTGCGAGTGCTTTACCTCAAGATTCGGTTATTTTGACGGCTGGTTGTGCTAAATTTCGCTACAACAAATTACCATTAGGCGATATTGGTGGTATTCCGCGTGTACTAGATGCTGGACAATGTAACGATAGCTATTCACTGGCTCTAACCGCACTAAAACTTAAAGAGGTTTTCGAATTAAACGACATTAACGATTTGCCAATTGTTTATAACATTGCATGGTACGAGCAAAAGGCTGTAATTGTGCTATTGGCCTTGTTATCGTTGGGCGTTAAAAACATCAACCTCGGACCCACATTGCCAGCATTTCTTTCACCTAATGTAGCTACTATTTTAGTTAATACATTTGGTATTGGAAACATTTCAACAGTTGAGAAAGACTTGGTTGCGATGAATATTTTGGAATCAGCATAAATCAATAAGTAACTTAATTGGAAGTAGTGTCGTGTTATATATAGCTAATTGGTTGATAGTCAGCACTATCAAAAAATAACAAATAGGTCTTATACTTTAATTCACATCCTCAAAAGGCAAATTAGTTTTTTGAGGATGTATTTATACCTAGCTAATATCCATATCTTTAACCTCATGGTCTTTTCATCTCTTTATCTAAACGTCTTCCCATCTTCCTATCTTCTTCTCTTCTTGATACTCCAATAAAATGAGTCAACCACAACTCTCATATCGAAAAGCATCATCTTTTGTCGTAGCAATAGGTGTTTTGTTGTTTTTGGTGCCGTTGCAAATGTTTCTTAAAAAGCCAATTCTCTTAGCCGAGCGTTTTATTACTGGTGCTGGATGGTTTCAAATTGCAATTATGGTTTTGTATGGCGTTGGTTTAGCTTGGGTGATGGCCGATAAATCGCAAATTGCTAAATGGCGGAATCGTTTATGGAGTTTTTTTAGTATTGTATTTTTTGCTCAGCTATTCGTTGGGTTATTAGGCGTTGATGAGTGTTTAATGACGGGCAAACTGCACTTTCCAATTCCTGCCATGATTGTTTTAGGTCCTGTTTACCGTGGCGAATTGTCGGTGATGACACTCATTTTTATATCAACATTAATTTTAGCTGGTCCAGCTTGGTGTTCTTATTTCTGTTATTTCGGTGCCATTGATGGATTGGCTGCTTCAGGAAAAACCAGTCGGAAACCATTAGCTAATAAAACCAAAATTCGACATTCGGTTTTAGCATTAACTATTGTTCTGGCCTTGGGTTTGCGATTTATGGGCATTTCGGGATGGTTGCCATCAACCTTGATTATTCTTTTCGCCATCGTCGGATTTGGGATAATGATTTGGTTTTCACGTAAGCATAAAAAAATGGTGCATTGCACTACATACTGCCCAGTTGGGACTATTGTCACACATTTAAAAGTGGTTTCGCCATTTCGAATTTCGATAATGCAGGGATGCGATACTTGTATGCGCTGTGTTCCTTCGTGTAAATACGATGCGCTTAACTTAGCTGATTTAAAACAACATAAACCTGCTAGTAGCTGCACATTGTGTGGCGATTGTTTATCGTCGTGCCACGATGGGTTTATACAATACCGTTTATTTAAAATGGATGGAGAAAAGGCTCGATTCATCTTTATTAATTTTGTAATTATCTTGCATATAATGTTTCTAAATAGTGCGCGGATTTAGCATTTAAGTAACTATTTAAGTAAATTACTAATGGCGTAATAATCTAATCTATAATTCTGATAAAAACCTACTGCTGTGCAAATTAAATTTATAAAATACATTACTCCACCCGAAACATGGAAAATACCTGTCATTATCATTTTGGGTATTGTAATTGGGTTAGGGGGATTTATGATTTACATTTCAAATGCGCCATCGTATTTATCGGATGACCCTAAAACGTGCGTGAACTGTCATATTATGGCTCCTCAATATGCCACATGGAATCACAGCTCGCATCGCGAAGTGGCAACTTGTGTCGATTGTCATGTGCCGCATAACAATGTTTTTAATAAGTACTATTTTAAAGCTAAAGATGGGTTAAGGCATGCGACTGTTTTTACCATGCGCAATGAGCCTCAGGTCATTTTTATAAAGGAAGAGGGCAAGCAGGTTGTGCATAATAATTGCAAACGTTGTCATGCTCAATTGTTAACCGACGATAAGTTAATGTCTCAAATGCCAGTTCATCATCCTGATAAGGGAGAACGAGTTTGTTGGGAATGTCATCGCGAAACACCGCATGGTCGCGTAAATAGCCTATCGAGCGTGCCCGATGCTAGAGTGCCACTTCCCGAAAGTCCTGTTCCGGCATGGCTTAAGCCTTCGGAAAAATAAGCCAAATAGTTAAATCAAAATGTGCAGAGATAGAAATCTTTATATATCATTAAGTTAAGGCTGAAATTTGAAGTCTAGATAGGTCTCGTAAATCAGTCTTGTGTCTTGAATCTTGATACTTAAATCTCAATTATAACCATATGAAACCAATTACTGAACTAATTAAAGAAAAACCTTGGATGGGATGGCTCATCTTTGCTGCAACAATTGTGTTTGTATTTTTACTCGGGTTATTGGCCTCGTCAATCATTGAACGTCGTGCCGAAGCTGTTTTTGCTTATACACCACAAGTAAACTACAGTCCAACCGAACCTCGAAACGAGCTGTGGGGGGAGAATTTTCCTCGTCAGTTTCAGAGCTATTATCAAACGGCCGACACCTCTTTTCGAAGTAAATACAATGGCAATAAACCCATTGATATGTTAGAGGTTGACCATCGGTTAGTTGTTCTTTGGGCTGGATATGGTTTCTCCAAAGAATATAAACAAGGACGTGGTCATTTTTATGTCATCGACGATATTCGTAAATCGCTTCGAACTGGCGCTCCCATGAATGGCTCTAAAAGTCCGATGCCTAATACTTGCTGGACATGTAAAAGTCCTGATGTTCCTCGCCTGATGAAGGAGACTGGGGTGGCCGATTTTTACAAAGGGACTTGGGAGGAAAAAGGAGCTGAAATAGTAAATGGCATTGGTTGCGCCGATTGTCACGATAGTAAAACCATGAATCTGCAAATCACACGCCCAGCTCTTATTGAAACGTTTCAGCGCATGGGGAAAGATGTCACAAAAGCCTCTCATCAAGAGATGCGTTCGTTGGTATGCGCTCAATGCCATGTGGAGTATTATTTCGACAAGCATAAGGTTGAAGGTGTTGGTTATTTAACCTTCCCGTGGGACAATGGCATGACCATGGATGGTGCTGAAAAATATTACGATGATATTAATTTCTCGGATTGGACACATGCCATAAGTAAAGCGCCAATGCTTAAAGCTCAGCATCCCGATTACGAGGTAAGCATGACTGGCATTCATGCTCAGAGAGGTGTGTCGTGCGCCGATTGCCATATGCCATACAAAAGCGAGGGAGGACAGAAATTTACCGATCACCACATTCAAAGTCCGTTGAATAATGTGGCTAACTCTTGTCAGGTTTGCCATCGCGAAGAGACGGCTAAATTGGTGCAGAACGTTTATGAACGTCAGGATAAAATCATTCAAAATCGCGATAAGCTTGAAGAATTATTGGTTCGAGCTCACGTAGAAGCTGGAAAAGCGTGGGAGCTAGGAGCCAACGAAGCAGAAATGAAAAGTATTTTAACCGATATTCGACATGCTCAATGGCGCTGGGATTATGCTGCCGCCGGCCATGGTAACTCGTTTCACTCACCCATTGAAATCAGTCGGATTATAGCTTTGGGAATAGATAAAGCTCAGGAAGCACGAGTTAAACTGGCTCGCCTTATGGGAATCAAGGGATTTTTAGGTGAAGTTCCCTATCCCGATATCAATAGCAAAGCCAAGGCTCAAGCTTTTATTGGTTTGGATATGGCCAAGCTAAATGCTGAAAAGCAAGAATTTATTTTAACCGTTTTGCCCGAGTGGGACAAAAAAGCTAAAGAGCGCGAAGCAACCTATACGGTTAGTCATAATTAGTAACCATTTTAGATTAATTTGAAATAACAACATAAAACCTCTGATGAATTCAGGGGTTTTTACTTTTCTTTCGCAGTGTTTGATTCGAAAAAATTATCTTTATCGGCTAATTCGCATTTATGGATATTTTAACAATCATTGTTATTGCATTTGGCTTAACGCTCGATACATTTGCCGTAACCGTTTCAACGGGTTTAATCAATAACCGTATTCAATTTATTCAAGCTACACGCGTTGCGATCATCATGTCGGTGATACATGCTCTTTTTTTATTTGGTGGATGGCTTGTTGGTAGTCAGTTAAAAGTTTTTATTGAACAATTCGATCATTGGATTGCATTCATACTCTTACTAGCTCTTGGGTTGAAAATGATTTGGGAGGGATTATTTAACCATGATAAAGGTCAGCAAACGCATAATGCTCTGAAGCTAATTGTAGTGATTAGCATTTCCATAGCCACTAGTATTGATGCATTGGTTGTTGGAGTTAGTTTTGGATTAATCAACAGCGTTAATATCGTTGTAATTTTAGCCATTTTAACTTTTGTTACTTATCTGGTAGCTATGTTGGGAATGTTGTTTGGTAAAAAAGCAGGCAGTTTATTGGGACGAAAAATGGATGTAATTGCTGGATTGCTTTTAATTGGTATGGGCATTAAAATATTGATTGAACACGTTTAAATCGTCATAACTTATTATTGTGATTGACTCAAAAAAAAGACCCGGTATAAATTAATTGTACCGGGTCTTTTGTTGATTTAACTTTTTATCTCGAGATTAAGTTGATGTCATCCATCAGCTTGTCTTTATATGATTTTCCAATGGGGATGATCTTGGACCCTGTTTCGGATTTAATAATAACAGAGTTGTCTTCAATCAACTTTATTTTGCTAACATTAACAATAAACGATCGGTGAACGCGCACAAACTTATCTGTTGGCATGCGATCGCTTATGGCTTTCATCGTAAAGTGAATGGTAAATTTATCGTTGAAAGTATTTACCACAACATAATTTTCCAAGGCCTCAATCCACAGAATATCATCGTATTTAACTCGTACCAGCGATGAATTATTTTTAATGAAAATCTCGGTGCTTTTTCGAACCAAATTATCTTTTTTGTCGAAACGCTCGCGTGCTTTGTTTACAGCTTTAATGAAACGAGGATATTGAACTGGTTTTAATAAATAATCAGTTACATCGTATTCGTACATCTCAAGTGCATATTTTTCCTGACCCGAGTAGATAATGATTTGAGGAAGCACATTAAGTGATTTCATAAAATCAATGCCTGTCATTTCTGGCATTTCGATATCTAGAAATATCAGATGTATTGGATTTTCCGAGCTATTAGTTGAAAGTGCATTAATTGCTGAAACAGCATTTGAGAATGTTCCAATCAATTGAATGCCCTCAGTTTTATTAACAAACTCCTCAATTATTTTAGTGGAAAATTTATCGTCATCAATAATAATGCAATTCATCTGTTTATTTTTTTATTTAATTGGCAAATGTCACTAACACAAACATCTTAATTAGAATCTTTTATTTATTAGCATTATTTGTCATTATCCTTAAGTGATAATTAATTCATATTACTAAATTTCTAATAAAAATCAGATGTTAAAATTAACGAATTTGTTTTATATATTTCGATTAACATCAAAAAAATAATGATTAGTTGTTATTATTTGTCCATAAGCATTATAATATTACGAATAAAGTACAATTTTGTCCGAATATACGTACTTCTATTTTGTTTTAGAAATTATTTAGATGAGTATTTAAAAATAAACTATTAAATCATACTTTGTGTTCGCTTATAAAACTCTTTTTCGAGTAAGGCTACTTTTTTTAATGATTTTCTTACCCAATCAAGTTTTACATTTAAAAACTCCATTTCATTAAGTTGCCATTGAATGTCACTTTTTCTTAGTGATTCACTTAAATGCTGCAAAATAATGGCTGCCGAATTAGAAATGTTTAAGCTTTCAGCAAATCCCACCATTGGTATTTTTATCCATTCATCAGCTACTTTTGAAACATCTTCGGAAATACCTGTTCGCTCTGTCCCAAAAACCAGTGCGATTTTTCCTTTTGATAGATCGAGTTGTGATAACGAATTGTTTTCGACGTGTGGCGATGTGGCTACAATTCGATATCCTTGTTCTTTAAGTTTTGAAATGGCTATTGGTGTGTTGGTCTTCTCTTTTTCTGAGTTGTATTTAGTTAAAGTCAGCCATTGAGCTGATCCTAATGCAACATCAGGATTAATATGATATTTGTTGCGATTTTCAATTATATGTAAATTCTGAATTCCAAAACAATCGCAGGTTCGCAATACAGCACTAGCATTTTGGGGCTGAAATATATCTTCTAATACAACTGTAAGGTAGCGAGTACGGTATTGAATGTTTTTATTGATGATATTTTTCCGTTCATCAGTTAAAAACGTTTCGAGGAAGGAAATAAGTGAGTATAGTTCTTCTTTATTTGGTGAAACGATGGGTTGAAGTGATTTCAAAGTATATGATTTTGCCTAAAAAAAAAGAAGCTGATCCATTCCGAATACAGCTTCTAATATCTTTGCCTTGAAAATTAATTTACAGCATCGCTAAGTTCGCTACCCGCTTTAAACTTAACAACATTTTTTGCTGCAATAGTAATTTCTTTACCAGTTTGTGGGTTACGACCCGTGCGTGAGCTTCTTTTAGAAACACCAAACGATCCGAAACCAACTAAGGCAACACGTCCACCTTCTTTCAAAGCACTACCGGTAACTTTAATGAAAGCATCTAGTGCTTTTTTTGAATCAGCCTTGGTTAAACCTGCTTCACCGGCAATTGCATCAATTAATTGAGCTTTGTTCATAATAACTGTTAATTTTAGGGTTTAAAATAAATAGGTTCATAAACTTTCCTCTACAAATATAGATTATTTCTAATGTTTACCAAATTTCCACTTGTAAAATTTGCTGCATTTAGCAGTAAATTTCGATAATCAGTGAAGTTTTAACATTTCTAGCGGCTGAAAGTTATCATAATATTTAAATTAATGTAAATTCTTTAGCTTTTATTGAGGTTTAAGCCATTTGCGGTTATATTGGTTTTATTCAATAAAGTCCTATCGTCTGTTTCTTTTATTAGCACTCGAAGTCAATTTATTTTCTATCATTCGATTATTGTATTGCTGCACGAATGCTTTAATAATTTGTTCGTCATCATTGTTTAAGTGATTGCCTAAAACACTTTTTTGCAACATAGGATCAGTAATCATTGAATAGATTCCTGTTGTTTTTAGTCCATTAAAATAGGTAACGGTATCGTTTCTGATAAATTGATAGTTTTCACCTACAGAGTTAATTGCAAATCTAGGTGCTTGATTATTTAATAAATCATTACCAAATGCGATGTATGATTCTGGATATTTTAAATAGTGTAAAATGGTTGGCATAATATCAATTTGTTGTGCCACGTCGGTTCTTCGACCAATTATCGATTCATCAGGAGTATAAAATATCAAAGGCACTGCAAATGCATTTACATTGGTTTTATACGCTTCGTGATAAGCAATGGTGCTATGATCAGCCGTTATTACAAAGATTGTATTATTATACCAATATGTTTTTTTAGCTGCATTAAAAAACTCCCTTAAAGCATTGTCGGTGTATCCAACGCATTGATGTATTGGTAGATGACCTTTGGGATAAACATTTTTATACCGTTCAGGTACTTCGAATGGATGATGAGATGAGACAGAAAAAATGGTAGCGAAAAATGGTTCTTTTGTGGCAGTTAGTTGATTGTTGAAGAACTGGAAAAACTCTTCATCCCAAATCCCCCAAATACCATCGTAAAACGCATTGTTGTTAAACTCACTCATTCCAACATAATGCTTAAACCCTGCCAAATTGGTAAATGCGTTAAACCCCATCGATCCATTGGGTGCGCCGTGATAAAATGCAGTTTCATATCCTTGCGAGCCAAGCAATGTTGCTAAGCTATTTATTTTGTTTGATGAGTATTCGGTTAAAACATAGGGGAGCATTAGTGCAGGCAAGCTGGCCGTTACCGATGGCAATGCATCTATACTCTTTCGTCCATTAGCAAAAGCATTGGGAAAGGTTAAGCTGTGAGCCGACAATGAATCTAAAAATGGAGTATATCCTTTGTAGGTGCCATTGTCGAGGTTTTTATTAAAATAACCAAAGTGTTCGCGACTAAAGCTTTCGAGTAAAATAATAACCACATTTTTTTTAATCATGGGTTCTCCTGATCCTTGATGAACTGGAGTGAAAATACTATTGAGTTGAGTTGTATCGTTGAAATAGTGATAAGGGATAAAGCTTTTTTTACCAATGGTTCTAATAATACTAAAAGGCGTGTTTAATACAATAGCCACTTCCTCTGGCGATTTTACATATTCTCCTGCATTACTTAAGGTAATGGGACGAGTGCTGTGGCGGTAACCTCCTCTAATTCCAATGATGGTAATGACAGAAAAAATGATTAATGCTAAAAGTGAAACAGGGTAAGTTAACCATTTATAAGGATATTTTGAGATTTTGGGCGTTACTCGATTGTATAAGTAGAGTAATAACGCAATTAAACCAATCCATATAAAAAATACATCCCAATAATCAAGAATAAACTGTTTGGTTAACGACGCTTTGTTGGTTTCGTTATGTAGAATGTCCCAAACATTGGCTGTGGTTCGCTTAAGTATAAATGGATAATAAGCAAAATCTATTGCATTAAAAGCAATTCCTATCGCATTTAAAGTAATATATAAGTACTTAAGAGCCGATTGATAACCATTTTTGTATCTGAAAGGAAAGGGGAGAAGTGCAATTAAAAAGTAAATTAAATTGATGTACAATAAAGCACTTAAATCAAACGTGAGTCCACCTTTCATTATAGTTAGAAACGATGAGAAAGTAATTC
This sequence comes from Bacteroidales bacterium, assembly GCA_038212305.1. GTDB lineage: Bacteria > Bacteroidota > Bacteroidia > Bacteroidales > Marinilabiliaceae > JBBQUP01. Next base: position 38,214 of record JBBQUP010000005.1, on the reverse strand, counting down.
CTTGGAATAGATCGGTGTTATATAAATAAAAAAGTATGCGACACAATGAATATATAAACATCACGATTACAAATCGATATACTAATACAAGGTACTCGTTAACAATAAATTTTTTCATCTGACTCTATAAATTTTTAATGGTGCAAAAGTATTTATTTCTAGGGTGAAAAACTGATTTCAATTGAGGTAATTAAATGTTATTCATCTATTGTTATTGTTAATCCATCATAGGCCGGTTCTATGTTTTTAGGCAATGTATTTTTTAGCTCTAAGTAACTAGGTGCTTGGTGACTTAAATGCGTGAGATAACACTTCTGAGGTTGAATCTGATTAACTACGTCAAGCGCTTGTTGAATGTTAAAGTGAGTTGGGTGTGGTTTTGTTCGCAATGCGTTGATTACTAGTACTTGAATGTTTTGTAGTTTCATCATTGTCTCTTCAGGCAGGCTGGAGGCATCGGTAATGTAGGCAAAATCACCAATTCGATATCCCCAAATGGGCAGCTCTCCATGAAAGACTTTGAGCGGAATTATTGGTAATTCATCTATGAAAAATGGATCATAAGTAATTTCATGAAACTGAAATTGGGGTAAATTAGGCTTGGTGAGATCTTGTGAGTAATGAAAACGGAGATTTAAATCGTTTATGGTTCGGCTTCCTGCGTATATGGGCATGGGTTTTTTTGAGATGAAATTTAAGGGTCGAATATCATCTAATCCTCCCACATGATCGAAGTGCTCGTGAGTGATTAATATGGCGTCGGGTACACTGGTGACATATTTTAGTATTTGTGTTCTAAAATCAGGTCCCGTATCAATAATTAAATGTTTATCCTTTGTGCGTATGCTCACACTCGATCGCAGACGTTTATCGTTATCGTTTGTGCTGGAACAAACCAAGCAATTGCAGCCTATGACAGGGATTCCCATTGATGTGCCTGTTCCTAAGAAGGTTATATCCACTGACTATTAGTTTTGTAATTCACAAAAATAGTAAATAACCACTTAAACAATAGATTCCTCCTTTAGGTTTTAGCTCTCATTAATTTTCATTTAAAGCTAATGGCCTATCACATAACTTTCACATGATAAACTTTTAAGTAATTTTACATCGAAATTTAGTGTTGCTAGTTTTTGCTTCGAGAATTGACACGAGACACGAGACACAAGACATGAGACTTCTTGACGATCGATACTTTTATTTTGATACTCGATATTCACATCTAATATCTAAAAACAATGAAAGGCATATTATACCTTATTCCAAGTACTTTAAGTGATGGTTCGGTTGAGTCGGTGATTCCATCCGAAGTGGCAGTGCTAATAAAGCAACTTACTCACTTTGCTGTTGAAAATGAACGCACTGCGCGTAGGTTTTTGAAACGGGTCGATTCATCAATAGACATTAATGTGCTCACATTCGTTATTTTAGATAAGGATACAGCGGCTTCGGGGCGCGAGGGGATGGTGAAACTTATGGAATCGGGTGTGAATTTGGGCGTGATATCGGAAGCCGGATGTCCCGGTATTGCTGATCCAGGTGCTGATTTGGTGCAGTTGGCCCATCAACATAAACTGGTGATAAAACCATTGGTGGGTCCATCATCCATTTTATTGGCCATGATGGGATCGGGCATGAACGGCCAAAGCTTTGCTTTTAATGGCTATTTGCCTGTAAAAAAAGCCGAAAAAATCAGTCGATTACATTTTTTCGAGAGTCGTTCGTTCTCCGAGAAACAGGCTCAAATTTTTATAGAAGCACCTTACCGTAACCTTCAACTATTAGAGGATATTTTAGTGGCTTGCAAGCCAGCAACCCGACTGTGTATTGCTTGCGATATCACATCTGAAACTGAGATGATTGTGACAAAGACCATTGCTGAATGGAAAAAATCATCACTGCCCGATATTCAAAAGAAACCTGCTATATTTATTATTCAGGCTTAGTAACTGTTTGAATTTAATTTTAATGAAAACAGAGCTAGGAAGAATAATAGATAAGGTCTAAGACCTATTTATTGGTTTTCGTTTATGTTGTGTATGAGATGATTAGCTAAATAGAATACGACACTATTTCCTATGAAGCACTTATTAGACGGATATAGAAGATTTTTTAGATAAATCCAGAAGATGACGATTCTATTTTCATCTTTTCATCTCCTTATCTTTCTATAATCTAAACAGCTTCTTAGTGAGTTAAATAGTTTGTTAGATGCTCCTTTATTAAATTGTATTCGTACTCGAAATTTGGGGTGAGTAGGTTTTTCCCAATGGTTGATTCCAATTCTACGAAACTCCAAAATTTCCCAGTCTCAATCTCATCGGGGTTGGTGGTAATTTGACCCGAATAATTTGTTTTAAATACAAATACAAGCTCTTCTTCAACCTTACTTCGCCATTGGTAAGTACAAATAGGCACAGCAATAAATTGTTGTATTCCCAACTCCTCAAAAGCCTCTTGTTTCAATGCTTGCTCAATGGATTGAGTAACATTAACGTGCCCACCAACTGAGGTATCCCATTTACCAGGTTGAATGAGTTTTTTTAAACTGCGTTTTTGAAGATAAAGTTGACCGTTGTTTATGACATGCAAGTGCACAACTGGATGCAGAAGAAATGATCGATTATGAACTGCACTCCTTGGAGCTTCACCAATGTGCTGTCCTTTTGTGTCAACTAGGGGTAACCATTCATCCTTAACTAAACGTTTTTGTTGACTTTTTTTAATGTAAAATTCAATTAAAAAGTAGAGCCCATAAATAATCATGAACCCCGGACCATTCGTAAATCCCCACCATAAGGTTGATCCCCAAATGGTTACGGCGAATAGGGTAATGGTGTAAATAAGCGTGACAACCCAAAGATTACGCATCGATTTTTGCATTATCCATGTCTGATAGGGATTAAACACCTGTTCTTTTAGATATCGTGCGCCAATATTTTGTATCATCATTTGTGGTCGCATCATCGCAACACCCAGAATAATAAGCAATATGGTAGATATAACAGCTGGTTTCAGCTTAAAAAACAAGTCGTTTTCGAGCCAGAGCGATACCAAGCCCATTGAAATGATTAAGCACAAATCGATTAATACAAATTTCTCGATTTTTCGATTGCGGTAATATTCCCATCCCAATTCAAGAACACCTACTAACAATGCCACCAGTAAGCCGACTTTTGTTCCCCAAATTTCATCGGCAATAATAAAAATGAACAACGGAATTAATCCGGGCAAAAATTGATAGAGGAGTTTTCGGTTAATCATTCGAACGTGTTTTTTAGTACGACGCCACACAAATGCAATATTTTAACATTCGTATGGCGCATTTTAAGTACTTCATAAGAAATAATGTCGTGTTTTATTAAGCTAATTGATTCACTATTAGTAGGAACAAAAATCAATAAATAGGTCTTAGACCTTACATCAAAATTCTAAATTTGTTTATTCAGGATTCAATTCGCGTAATTGACTATGCCAAACGTTGTTTCGTGGATGATTTTTTTTGTGCGATTACACGATTATTTTAATCCAGCCAACGCTTTCGATACATTATTAAATATCCGATCCGTCACTTGACTGCCATCATCCTTAATAAATTTATCACCTGTAATGTGCTCGTAAAGCTCTATGTATCGTTCCGATACCATTTTAACAAACTCATCGCTCATGAAAGGAACGGTTTGACCGTCTTTGCCTTGAAACCCATTCTCAATCAACCATTGACGAACAAATTCTTTAGACAGTTGACGCTGAGGTTCATTCTTTGCTAATAAATCCTCGTACCCATCAGCATAAAAATATCGAGAGGAGTCGGGAGTGTGAATTTCATCAATTAAAATAATTGCACCATCCTTTTTGCCAAACTCGTATTTGGTATCAACTAAAATTAGTCCTTTTTCCTTAGCTATTTGCGTGCCTCTGGCAAAAAGCTCACGCGTGTACTTTTCAAGTAATATATATTCAACTTCTAAAACAATTCCTTGTTTTAATATTTCCTCGCGCGAAATATCTTCGTCGTGACCTTCGGATGCTTTGGTGGTTGGGGTGATAATGGGAGTGGGGAATTTCTGATTTTCAATCATTCCTTCGGGCATCTCAACGCCACAAATCGTGCGCTTGCCCGATTTGTATTCACGCCAAGCATGCCCTGCTAAATAGCCCCTGATAACCATTTCAACTTTATAGGGTTCGCATTTATGGCCAATAGTAACCATGGGATCGGGGGAAACAATTTTCCAGTTGGCAACAATGTCCGATGTGGCATCTAAAAATTTGTTGGCAATTTGATTTAAGACTTGCCCTTTAAAGGGAATTCCTTTTGGAAGTACAACATCAAATGCCGATATTCGATCGGAGACAATCATAGTTAAATATTTATCGTTGATGTTGTAAACATCGCGAACTTTGCCTTTGTATAGACTTAGTTGTCCTGCAAAGCTGAAATTGGTTTTAGCAACGGCTTGAGTTGTCATTTGTCTTTTATTTTTGATTGTTGTTTTTTATCTTCTTTGTCATACGCTTCTACAATGTTTTGAACCAATCGGTGACGAACTATATCACTCACATTAAAGTAAATAGTGCCAATTCCTTTAATGTCTTTCAATATATTTAAAGCCTGCACCAAGCCCGATATTTGCGGATTGGGCAAATCAATTTGAGTTATATCGCCAGTTATTACAAATCGTGCATGATTACCCATTCGGGTTAAAAACATTTTAAGCTGTGGGCGAGTGGTATTCTGAGCCTCATCGAGAATAACGAATGCATTGTTCAACGTACGTCCTCGCATAAAGGCAAGTGGTGCAATCTGAATGGTTCCATTCTCCATGTACTCTTTGAGTTTCGCTGCTGGAATCATATCTTGCAATGCATCATAAAGTGGTTGAAGGTAGGGATCGATCTTTTCCTTCAAATCGCCGGGTAAAAAGCCCAGTTTTTCTCCCGCTTCCACTGCTGGGCGGCTTAAAATAATGCGTTTAACTGTTTTGTTTTTGAGTGCTCGAACCGCCAGTGCAATCGCAACGTATGTTTTTCCAGAACCAGCTGGTCCCACAGCAAAAAGCATGTCGTTCACATCGTACAAATCAACCATTTTTTGTTGATTCGCGGTACGTGCAACAATGGGTTTGCCATTGGTATTATAAACAATAAAATTTTTGCTTGAGGAGAGAGAATTATTGCCCAGTTCGTTTTTAAGAAGTTCATTAACAGCTGTTTCTGGCAAAACGTTAAACTTCGAATAATAATCGAGAAGCAGATTGATTTTTTCTTCAAACTGAGTTATTTCTTCACTTTCGCCCATGGCCTTCAACCAATTACCACGTCCAACAATACTCAATTTCGGGAAATGATTTCGTATAATTTCAAGGTTTATATTTTTAACACCTAAAAACTCGACTAAATCAATTGCTTCTAAATATATCAGTTTTTCAATCATTCAAATGCTTCATAAATATATAATACAAAAATAGCAACAAATTTTTATTCCTTTAGGTAGTCTTTGCAAGAAAACTCCAAAAACTGCGTTATTCTTATTTTGAAAACAGTCATTCACAAAAGGGAACTCCTTGATTTTCAAAACTTCGAAAGCCTTGTCTTTGAAGCTTTCTGGACAAAGACAGAGAAAAAGTGTCGTTTTCTTGCTGACACCAGGTAAGTGATTATTTTTGTATGAGTGAATTCAATTTTCATTGTAACTTATCGCTATTAAACTAAAACCAAATAATATATGGATATTACAAATATAAGTTCCGCTCGTACCAATGCTTTTAATCAGTTATTGGCTATTATGGACGAACTGCGATTGAAGTGCCCTTGGGATAAGGAGCAAACCAATCAATCGTTGCGAACCTTAACTATCGAAGAGACTTACGAGTTGGCTGATGCCATTGTAAAAAATGATAGTCAGTCAATAAAAAAAGAGCTGGGTGATTTATTATTGCATGTAGTTTTTTACAGCAAAATAGGCGAAGAAAACGAACAGTTTGATATTCATGATGTGATTGCGTCGCTCAACGAGAAATTAATTTACCGACATCCGCATATTTTTGGTGATGTTACAGTTGCCGACTCAAAAGAGGTGGAATCCAATTGGGAAAAGCTAAAGTTGAAAGAGAAGGAAGGAAATAAAATCGTTTTAGAAGGAGTGCCAGAATCATTACCCGCATTAATTAAAGCTCATCGGGTTCAAGATAAAGTTCGTGGCGTTGGATTCGATTGGGAGCAAAAGGAACAGGTTTGGGAGAAAGTTCAGGAAGAGATTCTTGAATTGAAAGATGAAATGATTTCAGGCAATATGAGTAATGTTGAAGCTGAATTTGGTGATCTGTTTTTTTCGCTGGTAAATGTTGCTCGATTATATGGCATTAACCCCGAGAATGCCTTAGAACGAACCAATCGAAAATTTATAAAACGATTTAATTATTTAGAATCTCAGGTTGCAATAAAAGGTAAAGATTTGCATAATATGACTCTAGCGGAAATGGATGAGATATGGGATGAAGCCAAAAAATTCGATTGATTTTAAATTTAACAATTCTGTTGTTAAAATGGTTGTGATTTTTCTTTGAATAATGCAGAAAATTCCTTACTTTAGAATCACACTGAAAAAAAAACTATGACTGATTTCATTTCTGCAAAAAGGGTTCTGTATGTTGATGATGAAAACATCAACCTAGAGCTGTTTAAGGCCACATTTAAAAGAGATTTTATTGTTGAAACAGCCTCTTCTGCAAAAGAAGGATTAAAAATGGTGAAGCAGGAATTATTTGATATCATTGTAACCGATTTGAAAATGCCTGAAGTGAATGGCATGGAGTTTATTGAACAAATTAAAAAGGTTGATCCAAAGAAGATTTGCATTTTACTTACGGCTTATACTGAGCCCGAAGTAATGATAAAGGCAATGAACGAAGGGAAAGTCTACAAATACATGTTAAAACCATGGAAAAAAAGCGATTTGAAAATGGTTATCGACGAAGCCTTGTCAGATAAAACTCGACCGGTTGGATTTTATTAAAAAATTAGCTTATTCATTATTAAAAAAGGGTTTTGCGTTAAACTGCAAAACCCTTTTTTAATTGTATAAATTGATGAAAACCCTATTTTCGGACTATTTTATAAACTATTTCGATCCAAAAACCCGTTTTAGTAAATCTGAAACTCGTGCTAAAGGATCTTCTCGGATAGATGCTTCTTGTTGCGATATCATAGTAAATAACCCATCCAAAGCTTTGTTTGTTAAGTAATTATCGAGTGAGGTATTAACTGGAGTTAACCCTGATAGTTTTCCAATGGGATTGTTAGCTACCTGATTCCAACCTGATGTGAGTTGATGCCACGATTGGTTTGTCGATATTCCTGCTACCAATGGTTTATTTAGCGAACTTTGTATTTTGGGATTAAACAATTCGTAAAGTTGAGCTTGTGTGGTTCGTTTTAAATACTGTGTGGCTGCATCTTTGTCGCCTCTCAATATTGAAAAGGCATCTTGAATTGTAATTTTACGTATTGCATTAACAAAAATAGGCGTCGCTTCGCGAGCAGCATCTTCGGCAGCACGATTAATCCGAAGGGTTACATCATCTACTAATTTGCTCCCTCCGGGCAGTTTGTTAAGGTTGTTGACAATGATATCGGCTTCTGGCGGAAGCATTATTTTAACCAGCTGATTCCCAAAGTAACCATTAGTTTTCGATAAGTTTTTAACTGCCGTATCTGTCCCTACCTCTAAGGCTTGTCGCAAACCTGCGATAACCTCGGATTCGGTTAATGCTTTGGGTTGATACGCGTCAACTATTTGCGATAATTCGGCACATGAACTTAGCGTTAACGTAATAACTAAAAAAAGAATAGATTTGATTTTCATAAAATTTAGTATTTGTTGAAGTTTTTGTGTCAATTTTTAATTTAAGCCATCCAATACTTATCTTGGCTTTTTGTATGATTTAATTTTTCCTCGAACTTGTTTCCCCTTTGAATTTGTATTGGCCAATTTACCAGTTTCTTCTTTACGTTTAAAGAGTTTCTGTAGTAAATCAGGACGATTTAATGTTTTCAGTCGTGCTTCAATTTGCTTTCTAAACTCGGGTTTGTACCAAAAAAAGTACATGCGTTGTAATAGCTTTTCATCTTTTGTTTGAGCCGTTTTTATAGGTTCAAGGGTGTAAGGATGTATGCCTGAATAGTAAATAACGGTTGCCACTGTCATTGGTGTTGGCGTAAAATCCTGAACCTGCTCCAATTGGAAATTCATTTCGTGAGTTTCAATTGCTAAATGTGCCATATCTTCTTCGCGACTGCCCGGATGACTAGATATAAAATAGGGAACGAGTTGTTGATTAAGTTTTTTTCGCTCATTAATGGTGTTAAATGTTTTTGTGAATCGTTTAAAAAGCTCAAACGAAGGTTTCCGCATAAGTTTTAATACGTGATCGGAAGTGTGCTCGGGTGCTACTTTTAGTCGTCCCGATACATGTTTTTCAATTACTTCGTTGGTATAAAGGTCGTGACTATCTTTCTCCGTTGCCGATGCTAATGGATTCATTAGCATATCGTAACGAATGCCGCTTCCAATGAACGATTTTTTAATGCCATCTATTTTATCCACCTCACGGTAAAGGTTGGTTAAGGCTGTGTGATCGGTATTTAAGTTCGAGCAAATATTTGGGAAAATGCATGAAGGGCGGGTGCATCGCTGACAAAGTTTAAGATCTTTTCCAGCCATTTGATACATGTTGGCACTTGGTCCACCCAAATCGGATATGTATCCTTTAAAATCAGGCATTTTAGTAACAGTCTCCACTTCTCTTAAAACAGATTCTTTCGATCGCGAAGCAATGAACTTACCTTGATGAGCTGATATAGTGCAAAAACTGCATCCTCCAAAGCAACCACGGTGTATGTTTACTGAGAACTTAATCATTTCAAATGCAGGAATAGAACCTTTATCCTTGTATTTTGGATGAGGTAGGCGTGTATAGGGAAGCTCATATACCTTGTCTAGCTCACCCGTTTCCATTGGAGGGAAAGGTGGATTAACAACAATAATCGAGTCCTCAACATGTTGAATTAAACGAGCTGCTTGCCAACGATTGCTTTGTTCTTCGATATGACGAAAATTTTGCGCATATTTTTTCTTATCAGCTAAGCACTCTTCATGCGAGTGAAGGGTTAAATCGAGCCAATTTTTATTTTTAGGTAGAGGTTCGTTTTTATCAATTTTAATGGCCGTTTGTGGAATTGTTTTTAATGATCGAAAAGGAATCTCTTTTTTTAAGAGTTCAACCACTTCAATAAGCGGTTTTTCGCCCATTCCGTAAATTAGCAAATCGGCACTTGTTTGAGCCAGCATAGCTGGCATGAGTTTATTCTGCCAATAATCGTAATGCGTAAGTCGGCGCAGCGATGCTTCAATACCACCAATTACAATAGGTACATCAGGGAATAAATCTTTTAATATTTTCGAATAAACAACAGTTGGATAATCAGGTCTAAAGCCCGCTTTACCTCCTGGAGTGTAGGCATCATCCGAACGTAACCGACGATTAGCGGTGTAATGATTCACCATACTGTCCATGGATCCTGCACTAATGCCAAAAAAAAGAGTAGGGGCACCCAGTTTTTTAAAATCACGCAAATCGTCTCGCCAGTTAGGTTGTGGAACAATAGCTACTCTAAGTCCCATTGATTCTAATAAACGACCAATTACAGGAGCTCCAAACGATGGATGATCAATATAGGCATCGCCCGAAAAGAGAATTACATCCAGTTGATCCCATCCACGTTCTTTTACCTCTTTGGCTGTTGTAGGTAACCAATCTGAGTTACTATATCGCGAGTTTGATTTTATTGAAAATTGTTTATTCATATGAATTATTCGATTTGCAAAGATATAATAAGATTGCCCAAGTTAAAAAGTTCGTTTTATACTTGCATAAATTAGCTAAATGTTAATTATTTAAAAGTCATGTTTACTATTTAAACATGTGTTTTGGTTAAGATAATAACCCTTTGAGCAAAGTAAATGTTCATTATGCAATTTAGGTGATGTTAATTAACATTCTTTATTTCAGGCAATTGTATTTTTTTTTCATTTTAAAAATGCAAAAAGCATCGTGAAGTTTTTATATTTTAAAACCAATGTTAACTTTGTAGAGGAAATTTTATGCAATGATTGAATCGAATAACGAATTAATTACCAGTTTAGAGGGTAAAATTGATTTGTTAGTGAATAGGTATTTTGAGTTGAAGAAGAAGAGTGTTGAGCTTGAAGAAAAAAACCAAAAACTAGCAAATCGTCAAGTTGAGTCGGAGAAGCAAATCATCGACTTGCAAATTCGTTATGACAATCTTAAGCTGGCTAAAACTCTTGAAGTAACACAAGAAGGAGCTACAGAAGCCAAGCTTAAAATCAATCAAATGGTGCGGGAAATTGATAAGTGTATTGCTCTATTAAACCGGTAATACTTAATTTATATGGATGACAAGCTTTCTATAAGGGTAAATGTAGCAGAACGTTATTATCCGCTTCGAATTGATCGAAACGATGAGGAACAGATACGTTTAGCTTCCAAACTTATTAATGAGAAAGTTTTTCAATATAAACAAAAGTATGCTGATAAAGATGTGCAGGATTTTTTAGCCATGGCTGCCCTGCAATATGTCATTAAATTATTGGAACTTGAGAGTCAACACAGTGAAACGGTTGTTGTAGATGCTGTTAGAGTTTTAAATAATAAGCTGGAAGAGATACTGGCCAAGGAGTAATAAACATAAACAAGTAATATAGCCCGCATTATTTCCGGATTGAACGAGAATTATTCGTTAAATTTGAGGGAGATAATGCGTTTTTATTTATATATATATAGTTAATTACATTATGGAAATAGTTATAGGGATAATTTCATTTCTTTTTGGTGGAATTCTAGCATGGGTGATTATTGCCAATGCATTGAAAGCCCGCAATAGGAGAATAATACAAGAGGCTCAGTCTGAGGCAGAGGTAATTCGGAAAGATAAAATACTTCAAGCAAAAGAGAAATTTTTGCAGTTACGCACTGAGCATGAAAAAGAGATTAATAATCGAAATCAAAAAATGGTTGCTGCTGAGAATAAAATCAAGCAGCGTGAAATGACTATTAATCAGAAGCTTGAAGAAATTCAACGAAAAACAAAAGACGTTGATGTTGTTCGTGATAATTTAACTGCTCAGCTCGAAGTTATTGATCGTAAAAATGAGGAGATTGAACGCGCACATCGTTTACAAGTCGATCGGCTTGAGTCAATATCCGGAATGTCAGGCGAAGAAGCAAAAGAAATGCTAATAGAATCGATGAAAGCTGAGGCTAAAACCGAAGCCATGTCGTACGTTAATGACATAATGGATGAGGCTCGAATTAATGCAACAAAAGAGTCGAAACGTATTATTCTTCAAACAGTACAACGTGTCGCATCCGAAACGGCCATTGAGAATTCAGTGACCGTATTTCACATTGATTCGGACGAAATTAAAGGTCGGATCATTGGGCGAGAAGGACGAAATATTCGCGCCCTTGAAGCTGCTACTGGAGTCGAAATTATTGTGGATGATACGCCTGAGGCAATTGTACTTTCGGCATTCGATCCAATGCGTCGTGAAATAGCGCGTTTGGCACTTCACCAATTGGTAACCGATGGACGAATTCATCCAGCTCGTATCGAAGAGGTCGTGAATAAGGTTAAAAAGCAAGTTGAAGAGGAGATTATCGAAACGGGTAAACGTACAACCATTGATTTAGGTGTTCACGGTTTACATCCCGAGTTAATTAAGTTAGTTGGAAAGATGAAATATCGCTCATCTTATGGACAAAACTTATTACAACACTCGCGCGAAACAGCTAATTTCTGTGCTATTATGGCATCGGAATTGGGACTTAATGCTAAAAAAGCCAAACGAGCAGGCTTGTTACATGATATAGGTAAAGTATCCGATGAGGATCCTGAGTTACCACATGCTATTTTAGGTATGCGCTTGGCCGAAAAATATAAGGAGCAACCTGATATTTGTAATGCCATTGGTGCTCACCACGATGAGGTTGAGATGACTTCGTTACTCTCACCAATTATTCAGGTGTGTGATGCTATTTCAGGAGCTCGTCCAGGTGCACGTCGCGAGATTGTGGAATCGTATATTAAGCGCTTAAAGGATCTTGAAAATTTAGCTCAATCTTACCCAGGCGTATTAAAAACTTATGCGATTCAAGCTGGTCGTGAGTTACGGGTTATTGTAGGAAGTGAAAAAGTTACCGATAAGGAGGCCGAAACACTTTCATATGACATCGCTCGTAAAATTCAAACTGAAATGACTTATCCGGGACAGGTTAAAATTACAGTTATCCGCGAGACGAGGGCAATTAACTATGCAAAGTAAATTTTGATATAAATAGTGGAAAAGCGACTTGTAATGGTCGCTTTTTTTGATTTAATAAAACGATTCAATAGGTTGGTAATAAAAATTCAATGAATAAACAAATTAGGTTTATATTTGCTTTTATAGCATTTATTAATGAAAAAAGGAATGAATAAAATTGAAAACTCAAGCGTGCTGGTTACTGGAGGAGCTGGTTTTATTGGATCAAATTTAGTTGATAGATTATTATCACAGAATAATAAGGTCGTTTGCTTAGATAATTTTTCAACCGGATTTGAAAGTAATTTAACTCAAGCAAAAAACAATAAGAACTTTACTTTAATCAAAGGTGATATTCGGGATATAAAAACTTGCCATCTTGCATGTGAAAATGTTGATGTAGTCTTGCATCAAGCTGCATTAGGTTCGGTTCCACGTTCTATCGTTGATCCAATAACTACTAACGAGGTAAATATTACAGGTTTTGTAAATATTTTAATCGCTGCTCGCGATGCTAAGGTAAAAAGGGTAGTATATGCGGCAAGCTCTTCGACTTATGGTGACAGTCATAAATTGCCAAAACTAGAGGATGAAATTGGTAAGCCTTTGTCACCATATGCCATAACCAAATATGTAAATGAATTGTATGCCGATGTATTTTCCAAGACCTACAAAATGGAAATAATCGGTTTGCGGTATTTTAATGTTTTTGGACCTCGCCAAACTCCCGATGGTGCTTATGCCGCAGTTATTCCATTGTTTGTAAAACAATTAATAAATAAAAATTCACCAGTCATTAATGGTGATGGAACATTTTCTCGCGATTTTACTTATATCGAGAATGTTATCCAAGCCAATCAGCTTGCCGCTACCACTAACTCTCCTAAAGCTATCAATACAGTTTTTAATGTTGCCTATGGCGCGAAAACATCGCTAAATGAATTAATAGCTTTATTAAAAAAATACCTAGAGCCTTACATATCAGAAGTCAAAAATGTTGAAATAGCTTATGGATCTGAGCGTTTAGGTGATATTCCACATTCGCTTGCTTCTATTGAAAAAGCTTCAAAACTGCTTGATTATAAGCCAACTCACAATATTGAGCAGGGCTTAAAGGAGGCAATTCATTGGTATTGGACAAGTTTAAACGAAAATCAACTCAAATAATTTTTTTAGTACACCTGTAACTTATAAAGATATGAAGTAATTTAGGGGCGTAATTTATACTTAGATGCTGTTTAAATTTATAGAAATCTAGATTTTTAGATTATAGAAAGGTAGAGAAGATATTAAAGATGAAAATAGAATGTTCATCATCTTGAATATCTAAAATATTTTATCTATTCTTCTTCCGATCCCAGTATTCATTTAAATTAACTTTAAACAGTTACTTATGGTTTAACATTTTAATATTGCAATATGACAAATCAAAAAACAGCCTTTATAACTGGTATTACTGGACAGGATGGAGCTTACTTAGCTGAGTTTTTATTGAAAAAAGGCTATATAGTTCATGGTTTAAAACGACGCTCATCGTTGTTTAATACCGATCGAATCGATCACTTATATCAAGATCCGCATGTTGATAATCGTAATTTTTTCTTGCATTATGGTGATTTAACCGATTCGACCAATCTAATTCGCATAATACAGGAAATTCAACCTGATGAGATATACAATTTAGCAGCTATGAGTCATGTGGCTGTTAGTTTTGATACTCCTGAATATACAGCTAATGCTGATGGTATTGGAACTTTACGAATTCTTGAAGCCATCCGCTTGTTGGGTTTAACTAAAAAAACTCGATTTTATCAAGCATCAACTAGCGAATTGTATGGTTTAGTACAGCAAGTACCTCAATCAGAAACAACTCCATTTTATCCCCGATCTCCTTATGCTGTAGCTAAATTATATGGGTATTGGATTACTGTAAACTATCGCGAAGCATATGATATGTATGCGTGTAACGGAATTTTATTTAATCATGAGTCGCCTATTCGAGGAGAGACTTTTGTTACGCGAAAAATAACAAGAGCAGTAACGAGGATTGCGTTAGGAATGCAGGATAAACTATTTCTTGGGAACTTATCTGCAAAACGCGATTGGGGCCATGCTAAGGATTATGTGAAAGCGATGTATTTAATGCTTCAACAAGACAAAGCCGACGATTTTGTAATTGCAACTGGAATAACAACTGAAGTGCGCGATTTTGTTAAGATGACTTTTAATCAGGTTGGAATAGAGATTGATTTCAAAGGCGAAGGCGTTGATGAGAAAGGATATGTCACCAATTGTACAACCAAGGACTATCAGCTAGCCAAGGGAACATGTGTGGTAGAGGTTGATCCACGATATTTTAGACCAACAGAAGTTGAGCTTTTAATAGGTGATCCATCGAAAGCAAACAATAAACTGGGTTGGAAACCCGAGTATGACTTAGCTATGTTAGTGAGTGATATGATGGAGGGGGATCTCAAACTCATGAAAAAAGAGAAGTATCTGAAAGAGGGTGGATTTCAAACATTGAATTATTTTGAGTAATGGATAAAAAAGGAAAAATATTTGTAGCTGGATACAAAGGTTTAGTGGGTTCTGCCCTAATGCGGCAGTTGAAAGCCAATGGGTACAACAATTTTATTTTGAAGGAAAAGGATGAATTAGATTTAACGAATCAGTCTGAGACGGAGGATTTTTTTAAAACGGAGAAACCTGACTATGTATTTTTAGCTGCGGCCAAAGTTGGTGGGATAATGGCCAACAACACCTATCGTGCTGATTTTATTTATGAAAATCTCCAGATTCAAAATAACATCATTCATAACAGTTGGAAATATGGGGTTAAAAAGTTGCTTTTTTTAGGCAGTTCTTGCATCTATCCCAAAAATGCCACTCAACCCCTTAAGGAAGAGTATTTGTTAACCGATATATTGGAATACACCAATGAACCCTATGCAATTGCTAAAATTGCTGGTATTAAAATGTGCGAATCATACAATTTGCAGTATGGAACCAATTTTATTTCAGTAATGCCAACCAATTTATATGGTCCTAATGATAATTACAATCTCGAAACCAGTCACGTTTTACCTGCGTTAATTCGTAAAATGCATCTTGGTAAGTGTTTGATGAACAATGAATGGGATGAAATACGTTCTGATTTTAATGCCAGACCAGTTGAAGGGATTAGTGGAGAAAATAGCGAGCCTGAAATTTTGGCAATTTTATCGAAATATGGAATCTCATTAGATTCATCTAATAAAGTAATAGTAACCCTTTGGGGAAGCGGATCTCCTTATCGCGAATTTTTGCATTCAAATGATATGGCTGCTGCTTGTATTTATTTAATGGAAAAAGTTAATTTTGCCGATATTGTTGCGGTGAACTCCGGTAGCGAAATACGTAATACACACATAAACATTGGAGTTGGAGTTGATCAGACTATTGGGGAATTAGCCAATATAGTAAAATCAATAGTTGGTTTTGAAGGCAAGATAGTTTGGGATGCATCAAAACCGGATGGAACCATGAGAAAACTATTGGATGTGTCGAAAATATCAAAACTTGGATGGAAAGCTTCAATAGCATTAAATAAAGGTGTTGAACAAGTATATCAAGCATATATAAGTGAGTAATTTTTATTACCTTGCTAATGAAATGAATGGTAAAAAAAGATGAATATGAAGAAGTTAGTAGGTGTTTTGTTAATTCTTGTGGTATCCGTTTTTGGATTTTCATGTAAGAAAAGCAGCAAAGATACTCCAGATATTAAACCTCCTGTATTTTCAACATTTGATGCTCCTGCTGCGGCACAAGTATATTCTGCTCCTGGTGGAAAGATATTGTTAAAAACAACAGCTACTGACGATAGAGCATTGAAAAGTTTAGTAGTTAAAATAGCTTATAAGCCAACAACTCCTATCGCTGTAATAAAATCGACAACAGGGTTGGATGATGCATGGACTCAGGATGATATTACAATAACACTATCAGGCGCTAGTCAAGTTATTGATAATCAGCAGATTTTCGGTGACCTAGCTGGTACATTTAAATCAGGTACTTATACTATTACTTTAATTCTTACTGATCAGGCCGACTTAGCTACAACAAAAACAGTTGATGTTCAACTCATTTTTTAATGAGATTTATTTTATAATTCTATAATTCTAAAGGGTCTTTTTGACCCTTTTTTTGTAAGAGGGTAAAATTTTTACTAAATCAAACAGAGCAAGCTTTATGTACGATTTCAATAAGATAGTGGATAGACAAGGAACTCATGCGTATAAGCTTGAGTTGAGAAAAAAAATATTTGGGAACCCAGATGTATTACCAATGTGGGTGGCAGATATGGATTTTGAAACCGAACCCGAAATAGCTGATGCAATAAAATGTAGAGCAGAACATGCTGTTATGGGATATACTATTCGCGGGGAATGGTTCCAGCAGTCTATTGTAAATTGGATGAGTAAGCGTCACCAGTGGCGAGTTGAAACAGGTTGGGTTGAATATGCACCTGGCGTAGTTCCATCGATAGTAATGGCCATTTTAGCATTTACCAATCCAGGGGATAAAATATTAATTCAAACACCCGTTTACCCGCCATTTTTTTCGGTTGTAAAAGAAAATAACCGAGAGCTTGTATGCAATTCATTAGTTGAGTCTAAAACAGGACATATCATTGATTATGATCTTTTGGAAAAACAATTGTCTGATCCTTTGTTAAAGCTATTTGTGTTGTGCCATCCTCATAATCCTGTTGGTAGACTATGGTCAAAAGATGAGTTACAACGGATGGGTGAGTTGTGTTTGAAACATGATGTGATGATTGTGTCGGATGAAATCCACAGCGATTTGGTTTTGTTTGGTCATAAACACATACCAATGGCATCGATTTCTTCGGAGATTGCAAAAATTACCATCACATTAATGGCGCCAAGTAAAACGTTTAACATTGCAGGTCTTGCCACATCATATGTCATCATATCAAATAAAAAACTGATGGCTGCTTATCGACAAATATTAACATCGTGGCATCTTTTTACAGGCAATGTTTTTGGTGGAATAGCTTTAGCTGCTGCTTATGAGCATGGTGAACCTTGGCTAGAAGAATTAATTAAGTATTTGGAAGGGAACGTGCGTGCTGTTCAAAATTTTATTGCTGATAAAATGCCTGAAGTAAAAATGGTGATTCCTGATGCAACCTTTTTGTTATGGCTCGATTTTAGATTTTTGGGAATGAATCAAAGCGAATTGAAAGATTTAATTTTTAATAAAGCCATGGTCGGTTTAAACGATGGATCGTCTTTTGGAGTTGAAGGGCATGGTTTTATGCGAATGAATGTGGGTTGTCGTCAAAGCATTGTTAATGAGGCCTTAATGCGAATATATGGAGCAATGATTAAGTAATTATGGGTGCTTTTTTTAATTGGTGTTTTTGCCAGATGGGATATATAAAAACAGCCAATAGAATAATTAAAGTGCCAATGTAAAACCCATAGGACATGTGTTCTGTTTCACCAAAAATAAAATAGGCCAGTACAATAGCATAAACAGGTTCAAGGTTTACGGTAAGAACCACTGTGTATGCCGAAAGTGATTTCATAACATCTGTCGATACAACAAAAGCGTATGCGGTGCATATAGATGATAAAATAACCAAGTAAAACCAATCATTTAAAGAGGGAAGAGGAAAGCTTGAGTTAATTTTATTTGTTGCTAAAAACCATATGGTAATCCCAATAAACCCAGCAGCGATTTCAACTACACTAATTTCTAAGGGGTGGTGATTGTTGATTAGTTTTTTATTTATAATCGTAAATAAACTAGCTAATAACGCTGATATTAATGATAAGCTAATTCCTATGATGTACTGAAATTCGAATTGAAAGATTAAATACAATCCTACAATAATAATAATACCAATAATTACTTCGATAAACGATATTTTTCGTTTGAAAAACAAGGGTTCTAATAAGGCCGTAAATAGTGTTGTTGAAGCAAAGCAACCTAGAGCAACCGACACATTTGATGCTTTTATCGCTCCAAAAAAAGTGATCCAATGGATGGCAACCAATATTCCTGTCCCATAAAGCGATAATAAACCAATTATTGAAAACTTAAATAGATGTTTGTTAATAATCGCATAAATGCCCAAAAATAAGGCAGCCAGCCCCATTCGATACCAAACTAAAGTAACCGAATCGAGCTGGATGAGTTTCCCTAAAATGGCTGTGAAACCATAAATGAAAACAATCCAATGTAATCGCAATAAATCTTTTTTGTGCTGGTTGATCCAAGCATTCATTGCATAAATTTTTTATAAGTTAATAACCTTGACGGCGTTTGCCTGTAGTGTTATTATGTCCATCATTGTGCCTGCAATTCCGGCTCCCATTTTGTCAGAAATCATATAAAAATCCAAGCATGTTTTACAAGCTAACAGCGTTACGCCACGTTGTTCAATTGCTATAAGCGCTTCTAAAACAGGGCTATCTTTATCTAACAATCGAACTCCTTCATTGTAAAATGTGATTATTTTGGGCAACATGGCATCTTCTAAAATAAGGTTAAAATAATTTCCAATTAATCTTAAACCAAGAGCTTGATCTCCATTTCCCATTCCATATCCTGTTATTTGAAGAAGGGTGTTTTTGTATTTACTCATTTTATATATGGGTTTATTAATAATTTATTGATTAAAAGCTAAATCTCTCAATCAGGTTAAAGTTTTTTAAGATATACACTTACTTTTTTATGCAGCAAAAATACTTAATTATTTAGGATTGTAACATGAGCAGAAACGCTTATAGACATATTTAAACTTTATACATTTTGTTCGATTAATTTAAACGAACCTAGTAATGAATTGGGAAGATGGTTCATTCGATTCATCGCGTCTTAACCAAAGATTTAATATAAATTGATTGATTAATAAAACACTATTCAATATTTAGTGTTATATTAATCAATCAATTTATATTAAATCTTTAACTTTAATGCATAAATTAATTTGATATTATGAATAATAGTAAATTGTTGTGGTTTAGTGTTTTATTTGTTGTGACGGCCGTTTTGTACACTTCTTGTACTACGGTTCCGATTACGGGGAGAAAACAATTAAACTTATTGCCTGAATCGCAGTTGATAGGTATGAGTTTAGTGAAATATGACAGCATTATAGAAGCCAATAAGTTGTCGACCGATGTTAAGAGTACGAATTTGGTGAAAGGCACTGGGCAGAAAATTGCAAAAGCGGTTGAAGAGTATATGGCTCAAAATGGCTTAAGCAGTCGGTTAGATGGTTTTGTGTGGGAATTTAATTTATTGCAAGATGATACCCCAAATGCTTGGTGTATGTCTGGAGGTAAAGTGGTGGTTTACACTGGATTATTGCCTTATACTCAAACGGCCGAAGGGTTAGCAGTTGTTATGGGGCACGAAATTGCCCATGCTATTGCCCGTCATGGTAATGAGCGTATGAGTCAACAAATGGGGATTCAAATGGGAGGTGCTGCATTATCGGTAGCTTTAAGTCAAAAACCTGAACAAACACAACAAATTTTCATGGCGGCTTATGGCTTAGGATCTCAAGTGGGACTTATGTTGCCTTATTCAAGAACTCACGAAAGTGAAGCAGATAAAATGGGTCTGATTTTCATGGCTCTGGCTGGTTATAATCCTAATGCTGCAATTGCATTTTGGGAAAGAATGGCTCAAAGTGGAGGTCAAAAACCACCTGAAATTTTAAGTACACACCCAAGTGATCAAACACGAATTGACGACCTAAGAGCTTTTATTCCTGAGGCGATGAAATACTATAGAAAATAAATAAAGGAGCTTAAAAAAGCGGTTGGTTTAAATAACTAGTCTTGTCAAGAAAACTCCAAATACTGCGTTATTCTCATTTTGAAAACAGTCATTCACAAAAGTGAACTGCTTGATTTTCAAAACTTCGAAAGCCTTGTATTTGAAGCCTTCTTGACAAAGAGAGTGAAAAAGTGCAGTTTTATTGCTAACACTAAAAAAATAGACTGCTTTTTATTTTATGACCTTCGTTGTTATGTTGATTTTAATTTAAATGAATGCAGAGATATTAGAAGGATTGATAAGATGACTTAGATATTTCCATATGAAGAACATTCCATTTTCATCTTTTTTATCTTCACTATCTTTCTAAAATATAAAAATCTATAAAATTTAAACAGTTTTTTCTACTGTTTCGGGAATGCATTTACCGTTTGTCGTAATGCAACCAATCGAGTTAATAGCCCTTCAAGTAAATCAAGGTTTAACATGTTAGCTCCATCTGATTTCGCATTGGCAGGATCGAAATGCGTTTCAACAAAAAGGCCATCCACACCAACGGCTATTCCAGCTCTAGCAATTGTCTCTATTAACGCTGGTTTGCCTCCGGTAACTCCACTTGCTTGATTGGGTTGTTGAAGCGAATGAGTAATATCTAAAACCACCGGTGCTCCCATGGCTTGCATAACAGGTATTCCGCGATAATCAACAATTAAATCGTAATAACCAAATGTCGATCCTCTATCGGTAATAATAACTTTGTTGTTACCCATGTCTCGAACTTTGTTAATGGCAAATGTCATGGCTTCGGGCGATAGAAACTGACCTTTTTTAATGTTTACCACTTTGCCTGTTTCGGCTGCTGCAATTAAAATATCTGTTTGACGACATAAAAAAGCCGGTACTTGCAATACATCAACATAAGCGGCAGCCATAGCAGCTTCGGCGGCCGAATGGAAATCGGTAACCACAGGTACATTGAACGTATTTCGCACTTTCTCAAGGATTTTCAGTGCTTTTTCGTCTCCAATTCCACTGAACGAATCAATGCGCGAACGGTTTGCTTTACGATAAGAACCTTTAAATACGTAAGGTATTTTTAATTTATCGGTAATGTTTACAATTTTCTCTGCTATTCGCAAGGCCATCTCTTCACCTTCAATGGCACAGGGTCCGGCAAATAAAAAGAAATTACCGCTATCGGTATGTTTTATTAAAGGAATCTCGTTTATCATTTTTAATTATTTTGAGTTATTCGTTTTTGTTTTGGAGTGCCACAACGATTTTTGTCGTTCATCGGTCTTAATCTCTTGAGGATTTTTTTGAGATACGTAAAATTGTTGTGATTGAATTGTGTCGGGCAGATATTGTTGTTCAACAAAGTTATTGTTGTAGTCGTGTGCATATTTATAGGTTGCTCCGTAACCCATCGATTTCATGAGTTTAGTTGGGGCATTTCGCAAATGCAATGGGATTGGCAAATTTCCTGTTTGCTGAACCATTGCGATGGCTTTATCAATAGCCAAGTACGCTGAGTTGCTTTTGGGGCTGGTAGCCAAGTATATGGTGACTTCCGATAAAATAATGCGCGACTCAGGCCAGCCAACCATTTTAATGGCTTCAAAACATTGCGTTGCCAGCATAAGCGCATTGGGATTGGCCAACCCAATATCTTCGGCAGCAGAAATAATGAGTCGTCGAGCAATAAATTTAGGATCTTCACCGCCTTCAACCATACGAGCCAACCAATAAACAGCGGCATCGGGGTCGCTCCCACGAATGGATTTAATAAAAGCTGAGATGATGTCGTAATGCATCTCCCCATCTTTATCGTATTGTGATGGATTTTTTTGAAGCGAAGAGGTTATTTTTTCATTGGTGAACTCAATGGTGTCAGATGACTCTTGATTAGCAATGAGTTCAATAATATTAAGCAATTTTCGAGCATCGCCACCCGAAAAACGGATGAGAGCCTCTTTTTCGGTTAGCAGCAAGGTTTTGGTTTTTAGCACCACATCTTCCTGAAAAACACGATTGGTAAGGTTTATTAAATCGTCTTCGTCGAGAGGATTTAATACGTACACTTGACATCGCGATAGCAAAGGGGTAATGACTTCGAACGAAGGATTCTCCGTTGTGGCACCAATTAGCACAACCGTTCCTTGTTCTACCGCTCCAAGCAAGCTGTCTTGTTGCGATTTGCTGAATCGGTGAATCTCATCAATAAAAAGAATGGGAGCTAGTGAATTGAAAAATCGACTATTTTTTGCTTTATCAATCACCTCGCGAACATCCTTAACGCCTGAATTGATGGCCGATAGGATATGAAAAGGCCGATTAATTGAAGTGGCAATTATTTTAGCCAGCGTTGTTTTTCCAACACCCGGAGGTCCCCATAAAATGATGGAAGAAATGGCGCCATTGTCGATCATTCGGCGCAATACACTTTTGGGGCCAACTAAATGTTGTTGACCAATGTACTGATCCAATGTTTTCGGACGCATTCTTTCTGCTAATGGCGGATATCCGTTCATGAATTAAATTTGGTTGTAAATTTACAAAACATCTGCAAGGGGGGATGCCTGTTTTTTGTTTTTCAGAAAAATAAACAATACTATAATGTTAGCTGTTACTTATTAAATAAACATTTTGATATTTCGAGACCTGTTTATTGAAAAATAACAACTTACCGTTATGCTCAAGAAAATTATTTTATTTGGTTTATTAAATATTGGATTTATGGTTCAAGGACAAAATAATGAAGTAGCAACCTTAGGAGGTGGCTGTTTCTGGTGTATTGAAGCTGTTTTTGAACAGTTAGACGGGGTCACAAAAGTTGTTTCAGGGTATTCTGGCGGCTTTGTTAGTAATCCAACTTACGAAGCGGTGTGTAATGGCACTACCGGACATGCTGAAGTGGTTCAAATAACATTCGAACCATCAGTTATAACCTACAAAGAACTATTGACAGTCTTTTTTAGTGTACACGATCCTACCACCATGAATCGTCAAGGTGCTGATGTGGGAACTCAGTATCGCTCGGTAATATTTTATCATTCATCGGAGCAGCAAAAAGAGGCGCGTGATTTAATCAATCAATTGTCGAGAGAGACTATTTTTAATTCATCCATTGTTACTCAATTGCTTCCTTTTACTGAGTTTTATAAGGCCGAGGCCTATCATCAGGATTATTATAAACTCAATCAAAATCAACGCTATTGCCAGTTGGTTATTTCTCCTAAAATAGATAAGTTTCGAAAAGAGTTTGAAGCCAAACTTAAAAAATAGTTGATTTCCAACTTAATTTTCAAAATCCTCGGTTATTCAAATCTGAGGATTTCTTTTTTTTATAAGTTTAATAATATTTTGGGCTTTTCCTTTTTCGCCTTTACTACCATTGATGATTATTTCGTCCAAAATTAATTTGAACTCGGTCCACAAGTCAGGATATTCTAACGTTGTTTGGTACAATAGCTCCATTGCATGAGCTCTAGTTGCAATAGATGTTGAACTGTTTTTTAATAGTTGAAAACAACGATCTATAATTAATCCATTTTCATGATAGAGTTCGGGAAATTCAACCAGTATTTTAATCATATGTCTTTCAACCCCATTGCATGTTGGATGAAAAAAAAGTTCCTCAATATCAGTTGCATAAGGTTGTAGTATGCCCAGTTTTAGTTGGTTGATATGGTCTATTACCCAAGCAGCGCGCCAGTTTAACGGATAGCCGCCTTTTCTAATAATATCGAAAAGAGTGGCAATTATATTAGGTGATACCACTGCACTGTCTGCCAACATTAAAGTAGTATGCTTCCCAAGGTTATTTGTAAGATAATCTTCTAGTTGATCGCGAGTCATATTAAATTCAGGTATTTTTTGTAATATGGATAGAGCTAAAATAAAGAATTATTTCATAATTCTTATGAAATATCATAGTGCTTTGCGCTTATATTATTGTATTCTCAAACAATATTATGTATTATTGTGAGCATTATTCTATGGCTTTCTAAAATAATTTAATTTCGATTTAACACTTAAGCTAATCCTTAAAACTTACTAATTATGATGAAGTTTATTGCAAAATTTGGTATGAGATATAACCTGATGATACAAGTTGTTCTGCTTTTAATGCTTTCAATATCAACAGTTTTTGCCCAGAAAATTGATTTGAAGTATAATTTAAAACAAGGTCAGAGTTATACGCTTAATCAAAACTCAAATCAATTGATACATCAAGAGATGGGAGGGATGGTAAATGATATGACGATACAGGTTAAAGGGAAAACTTTGTTTGTTGTTAATGAAGTATTTCCGACTTATTATAACCTTACTGTAAAATATGAAAACATGCTTTTTAGCATGAAAAGTTCAATGATGAATGTTGAATTTGATTCTCAGAATCTCAGTGAAACGCCAAATCCAATGCAACAGGCTTTAGGTGCAATGATAGGTGAGCCGTTTAGTGTTAAAATGGACAGGAAAGGAAAAATACTGGAAGTGGCTGGTTTTGATTCTATTATGACTAAGATGAGCTCTAGTATTCAAGGTGATAAACAAATGGCTAAGCAAGTAGTGGCTGGACTAAAAGATCAATATGGAGATGAAGCCATGAAAAGTTCATTGTCGGTTTTAACTGCTTTATTTCCTGAGACTCCTGTTGCAAAAGGAGAAACTTGGACAATAGAAACTAAGATGTCAACAGGAATGAAGCTAACTTCAACTAATACGATAACCTTAAATGAGCTAACCAATAATAGTTGGAAATTGTCAGGTGTTTCGCAAGTGGCGAGCGATAAAGACGCTACTAGTCAAAATGGTGGAATGACTCAACATTTTGATTTAAAAGGGAACGGAACATTTGACCTAGAGGTAAATTCTGAAACAGGGTGGCTTATTTCCAATGAAAGTAAACAAACGATTGAGGGCATCGTGACGATTGAAGGAGGCCAATTGCCTTCGGCGATGGAAATACCAATGAAAATTGAATCACAGTCAACGATTACCAATAACTAAAAAGATTTATATTTTTTTGGAAGCCAGAGATCATTCATTTCTGGCTTTTTGTTTTTCATTAGGGAAATATATTGTCTATATTATCTTTGGAATGTATTTAAATTTTAAAAGGTGGCTGAGACAAGAAATGGCGGGTGGAGTTTTTCAAAGGCCTTTTGGGTGGCCAATTCGGTTGAGTTATTATTTTTTATCGAAGTACAAACAAAACTGGCGAAGGAAAAACATTACGGGAAGCATGGAGTGCCTTTACCAAAGTGTTGAAAAATGCACGATTGTTATGGCTAATTATTATTGTTACAGGCTTTTGGATGATACAACATCAAATGTATGCTACCATGCCAAAGTTTGTTATTCGGATGGTTGGAGAGCATGCATCGCCCTAATGGATTGCAAATGTTAATCCCTTGGTAGTTGCATTAGCGGTTTTGTTTGTTACTGAATTGCTCAAGAAGGTAAGTGCCTTAAAATCAATAACAATCGGAATGATTCTGATGCCATTTTCAGCATTTGTTATGTCAATGGAAGCCATGGCTTCAATCGGTTTCTGGGGATCAAATAGGTTTTTGGCATATTATGCTGCACCCAATTAGTTTGATGTTGATTTTAGGTATTGTTATTCAAGCACTGGCCGAGACGTTTATTTTGCCTCGTTTTCTGGAATTTTTTTCACTGCAATCGCCAAAAAATGAGGAGGGGCTTTCTCTAGGATTTAGTCATTTGCATTCATTTTTGGCCAATTTGCTGGGTTTTATTTCGTCGGGATATTTACTCGATAAATATTGTCCCGATCCCAAAACATTAACAGATATACAAAAGACAACTGCATACGAGCATGCCCATTATATATTGTACTATTATGCGGTAGTAGGTTTTGTTGCGGCAATAGCTTTAATTATTTACGGTCGCTTAACCAAAAATGATCCTAAACAAGTTGAGATTGTGTCAAGCGAATAATTTCACCCCATGAAGCTGAAATTTTCATGATTTATTTTTGCTAAAATCGAATCTTTATCTATCTTCGCACTCGCTAAAACGATAGCAAAAATGCCCAGATGGCGGAATTGGTAGACGCGCTGGTCTCAAACACCAGTAGGTTCACCCCTGTGCCGGTTCGATCCCGGCTCTGGGTACATTTTTTAACGGAAGGTCTCTGATTATCAGAGGCCTTCTTTGTTTGCAGACAGGGATCAACGATATCGCTACCTGATTTGAACAATATTTGTTACTGTCGTTATGCGCAAACATACCATGTTTGTATTGCTCGTTCAATTCATCCGATTTATAATTCATAAGTGCACGAAACTTTAATTTTCAGCTTAATTATCACATCTTTTTACGTTTGAATCATGTTTTGTATGGTTCTCAAACGATCTGCCTTTTCTGAAATTGTATTTCTCGTTTTTAATTTGGTCGAAAGTAAGTTATATCTACTTTGAACCATGGAATTTTTCAACTTGAAAGGCTAATTTATGTATAATCAGGTTTTTCACCATCAAGTTGCAATCATTCGGTTGAATTCCTATTTTTATACTATCTTTTTTTTACTGTTCAATTTCTGGTCTTGAACTCACTAACTTTTTACTTCGGCCACAAGAGGGCAATAACACATGAAGAGCTAAAGATATCAATGCAAAATAAACTGTTTTTAGTTTTTAGTTTTTTAAGAAATAGAAGATATGAGTGAACAAAATGAGTGAATGGCATTTACAAAGACCTACTCAATTCGAGCGAAGAGTTACATGATGCACACATCCGACATAATATATTTTCGAGAAATGTGTGAATTATGTAATTAATCCCAAGAGTTTTGTAACGTTTTTTTCTTTATAATTATTGATTTTTACCAAATGTTTATAACTATCGGGCATGTCTAATTCCAAAACTAAAAAACATCTTTTTTCTAAAGGGATTGATGATTATTTTACCGGGGTTCATAACGCTTATCGATTTACTGCTTTGTTTTTCAAGGAAGTATTCAAGCGACCGTTTCACCTTCGTGAATTAATTAATCAGACTTTTGAGGTTGGACTGAAAGCACTTCCCTTGATTACCCTTACCGGCTTTATTGTCGGTATTGTTTTTACCAAACAATCGCGCCCATCGTTAGAGGATTTTGGCGCAACATCGTGGTTGCCATCGTTAATTGGTATTGCAATTATTAAAGCGTTGGGCCCTTTGGTTACCGCACTTATTTGTGCTGGGAAAGTGGGCTCGGGAATTGGAGCTGAATTGGGTTCGATGAAAGTAACTGAGCAGATTGATGCCATGGAAGTGTCAGCCATAAATCCTTTTAAATATTTGGTGGTAACCCGTGTATTGGCAACTACTATTGCCATTCCTATCCTGGCCTTGTATTGTAGTTTTGTTGGTTTATATGGATCCTATCTTAATGTTCACACCGAGGAAGGTAGCAGTTTATTTATTTATTATCAGAGTGCGTTCTCAACCATTACGTTCCTTGATATCATAACATCCATAACTAAAACCGTAGTTTATGGTTTTACCATTGGTATCGTTGGCACCTATAAAGGTTTTCATGCTACGCAGGGAACTCGTGGTGTTGGTAAAGCAGCAAACCAGGCTGTTGTACTTGCCATGTTTTTGATATTTATTGAAGAGGTTGTTATTGTTCACATTGCAAATTGGATGAGATAGCGTTTAATTATGGAAAATCAGAAGCAGCATATTATTAATAAGGACGAATCGGTTATCTCAATACATGGCTTATACAAGTCGTTTGATGATTTGGCTGTTTTAAAAGGCATTGATTTTAATTTGTTTAAAGGCGAAAATATTGCAGTACTGGGTAAATCGGGGACTGGCAAATCGGTTTTGATTAAAATAATTGTTGGGTTGCTTAAGCCTAATAGGGGCGAGGTGTTGGTGCTTGGACAACACATTGATCAGTTAGCTGGGAAGGAGTTGGATGCATTGCGATTACGGGTTGGATTCTCGTTTCAGCACAGTGCCCTTTACGATAGCATGAACATCTACCAAAATTTGGCCTTTCCGCTAATCATGAATATTAAAAATATTACAAAGCGCGAAGTCGATCAGGCCGTTGAAGAGGTTCTGGATGCTGTGGGATTAAAGAGTAAGGTCAAACAAATGCCATCTGATCTTTCGGGCGGACAACGTAAGCGAATTGGTATTGCACGTACTTTAATTCTGAAACCCGAAATTATGCTGTACGATGAACCCACTTCGGGATTGGATCCTATTACAAGTGCCGAAATTATTGATCTGATCAATGAAGTTCAGCAACAATACAATACCAGTTCTGTGATAATAACGCACGACCTTACTTGTGCAAAAAATACAGGAAACCGAATTGCCATGTTACATAAAGGGACGTTTTTAAAAGTTGGAACTTTCGATGAAGTTTTTGCCAGTGACAATGAGCAGATCCGTGGGTTTTTTAATTACAATTTTATACAATAAATTATGAACGAATCACCAAATAAGCGCGCTGTAATTGTCGGTCTATTTGTTTTTATTGGCCTCGCATTTTTATTGGCCGCAATTCTTATTGTTGGCGATTTGCGCGAAACCTTCAACACGAAGATGGAGCTAATTTCGCGTTTCGATGATGTTAACGGATTGCAGAAAGGAAATAATGTGTGGTATTCAGGTGTGAAGATTGGTACAGTGAGCAATATGAATTTCTATGGAAAATCGCAGGTTGAAGTGAAGATGGATATTCAAACCAAAACACAGCAGTATATTCGCAAAGATGCCAAGGTTAAAATTAGTAGCGACGGGATTATTGGGAATAAAATTCTGGTTATTTATGGAGGAACAGAGGCGTTTGAACAAGTGCAGGAAGGCGATACTCTGGAAGTGGAGAAAACATTTTCGTCGGAAGATGTGATTAATACGCTTCAGGAGAATAATAAAAATGTTTTGGCCATTACCAACGATCTTAAAATTATCACCCGTCAATTGGCCAGTGGCGAAGGAACAATAGGGAAATTTCTTAATGATACATCGGTTTATGCCAATATCAATGCGGCAACGGCATCGCTCAAGTTGGCTTCGGCCAATGCCCAACAATTATTTGTGTCGCTGGAATCTTTCAGTTCGAACTTAAATAAAAAAGGGACGCTGGTCAACGATTTAACAACCGATACACTGGTTTTTAAATCAGTTAAAGCATCGGTCTTGCAATTGCAGCAAATGGCCGATACCGCAGCGGTATTTATAAACAGTCTCAAACAGGCAGGCAGTAATCCAAATACATCCATTGGCGTTTTGCTTCACAACGAAGAATCGGGAGCACAATTAAAAGAGACAATTAAGAATTTGGAGAGCAGTTCGAAAAAACTCGATGAAGACCTAGAGGCAGCTCAGCACAATTTCTTACTACGAGGCTATTTTAAGAAAAAGGCCAAGGCTGAGAATAATAAATTATCAGAATAACAACATACAGAATACTTTAAAAAGAGATTTGATGATGAGAAAAACAGGAATTGTTACTGGAGCAGCTTCCGGTCTTGGGTATGAGTTTTCAAATCTTCTGGCGAAAGATTCGTATGATTTGGTTTTAGTTGATAATAACGAACAGAATTTGATTGAAACGAAACAAAAAATTGAAGCAATTTACCCGATAAATGTTTGTACCCTAGTTTGCGATTTGCGAAAGTCCGATGACATTGAATTTGTTTACGAGCAAGTAAAAGAAAAAAATGTTGAAGTGTTGATTAATAATGCCGGTTTTGGCTTGTATGGCTTTTTTGCAGAAACCGATTGGAAAATCGAAGAATCGATGATTCAATTGCATGTTCTTGCCGTGACTCATTTAACCAAATTGGTGTTAAAAGATATGATTAGAAAAGGCAGGGGGAAAATATTAAACGTATCGTCAGTGGCAGCCTTTCAACCCGGGCCATTAATGGCTATTTATTATGCAACAAAAGCCTTTATTCTTTCCTTTTCAGAAGCTCTGGCCAATGAAGTGAAGGGCACTGGCGTTACAGTGACAGTACTCTGTCCCGGTCAAACCAAAACAAAATTCCAGGAAAAAACGGCCTTAAATTCAAAGAAAAAGCAGTCTAAATTAAATATACTATCAGCAGCCAATGCTGCAAAAGTTGCACTTTACGGCTACAATGACATGATTTCAGGAGATTCGAAATCAGTGCCAGGGTTAGTGAATAAGATTATAGTGCTGCTTTCTGGTTTAACTCCAAGCAGAATATCAGTTGCTATCATTCGAAGAGTGCAGGAGCGTATAAGAAAGTAGGTCTTTAGTTTTTTGATAAGCATTTGCTACCGCACGATTTTATCGTGTGGTTAAACTAGATATAGTTCACAGGATATAATCGTGCGGCAGTGGTGCAGTTATACCAATAATCACACATCTCTTTCAGGTACACGTTTTTCGATTTGAACCGAATATTTGTTTGGAATTATACTTTGTCCATTGGTATGTGCATAAACCTTGGTGAACTCGGCGCCAAAATAGAGGATGATGGCTGAATAATAAACCCACACCAGAATTAAAATAACTGATCCGGCAGCGCCATAAATCGAAGCTATTTCGGAACTTCCGAGGTATGCACCAATTGCAAATTTGCCAATCATAAACAGTACTGCCGTGAATGACGCCCCGATAATGCAATCGCGAAAAGCAATTTTCCCATCAGGCAACGTTTTGAAAATGAGCGTAAATAATAGTGTTATAATACCAAAAATCAGGATTAAGTTGATGAAACTAAACAGGAGAATTGCTTTCTGAGGAAAGATTTGGGACAATTGATTGTTGAGTATTTCGATTAATGAATTGACGATTAATCCTACCATCATTAAAAAACCAACAGAGCCGATCATGGAGAATGAAATCAGACGGTTATAAATGTATTTGATCATACCACGTTTGGGTTTTGCTTCTAATCCCCAAATATAATTTATCGATCCCTGAATTTCAGCAAATACTCCCGAAGCCCCAATTAGCAGAATTGCCAGACCAATAATGGTGGCAAACGAATTACTGTTCGACATTCTAGTGTTTTTAATAATGTCTTGTATTTGCAAGGCTGCCTCACTTCCTACCAATCCGTTTATTTGACCGAATATTTCACCTCTTACGGCCTGGTCGCCAAAAAAGTAACCGCTTACTGATATGATGATGATGAGTAGTGGAGGCAACGAAAAAATGGTGTAATATGATAATGCAGCGCTTAATTTTATCGCATTGTCATCAATAAATCCAGTAGTGGTTTCTTTGAGAAGGTAACCGATTTTTTTAAATGCGTTTTTTATTTGCATATGTTTATAATTAGTATCAAGTATCAAGTATCAAGATACAAGATGTGAGATTTAAGTATCAATATACAAGATTAAGCCTCAAAATACA
The DNA here is from genome assembly GCA_038212305.1 of Bacteroidales bacterium. Lineage (GTDB taxonomy): Bacteria > Bacteroidota > Bacteroidia > Bacteroidales > Marinilabiliaceae > JBBQUP01. The sequence continues at coordinate 6,655 of JBBQUP010000005.1, read as the reverse complement.
AGATTTAAGTATCAAGATACAAGATTGATTATGGAGCCCCAGTTCGGTTTATGTGGTTATACCTGAGACGAACCTATATGAATAGGCTTTGCCTCAATTAGCTCAACTCAGGCAAAGCCTTCTAGATATAACCGATGTATGCAGTCGCCTACGCCGAACAAAGTCTAATTATTCGTTTTCCTCGGGGCTTTATCGAGACTCGATTTAATCCCTGAGAGCATTGATTTGAAACAGTAATTAATCATAAACTTTTCGGGATCCCGTTCATAATCAATTATTCCTCTTCGCACATCCTCATTCGGAATTGGATTTGAATTCATTATTATTTTATTGGCAAATAGAGATAGAAACCAGGCTATAACACCCTTGGTATCATCAGTTTGTTTATTTACGACTGCAATATCCAAGCCGTGATAAAGGAAAGTCATTCGACCAAAGGCTTTTGCATTGTTTGCCGTGAAGCTAAATTTCATGTCATCAATCCAACCCGATGATACATTAATAAATGCATTATTTGTCAGCATAGGGTTCAATTCTTTTGCATCCATGCCCGAAAGGCTTCCATCCACCGAAAAGGTATTATTATCATCGAATATTTGGGCTTTTAGCAATATCTCCAGTCGGCCTTTGCCCATTACCAAGGCATTAGTTTTCAATACCATATATGCCATTTCTGTTTTGAAAATGGTATCGTTTGTAATATTGTAGAGCATTGCATAAACCTCATTAAACCTTATTATCCCCGGTTCGTCTGCTTTTTCAGCGTGTTCGGTATAGCTAATATTCCCGGATAAAAAAGCGATTGAATCCACATCGATCTTGCCGGGGTAGTTGTAAATCATATCCTGAAACGAAGGCTTGTCAACATGCCTGAAAGGTCTACGTTTATCGCGAAAAGCATTCAAATCCATTTTCCCGATTTCGACATAGGTTGCCATTATATTTTTGGTTTTTAGAAATTCAGAAATAGAAAAGTTGTAGAAATGAATGGTATCTATTTCAGCTTCAATACGATCAGTTTCAAACGGAAAAAGAGAAGTAAACTCGTAATTTGGGTAATTTGGATGAATGGTAAAATGGTTTACCGACAAAACCTGTGAGTTTCCCGAATAGCTCATCCCAATAGCATTATAGGTGTACATGCTGTCAGCCGAAATTTTATTAAACTCTTGAACATCAAAATCAATTTCCCCGATGATGTTTATCGCAAATGTGTCAAGCTTATTAACACGTAGGTTGTATGCCTTAAGAAAGGCATCTTTTAACACATATTCATTTGCGGTTGAACTGTCTTTAATTTCTACTCCAAGGTTATTAAAAAACAGGTTATCTATCCTGATATTTATTGTTGATATTTTGGGGGTTTTCGTTTGTTTTTTTAATAGAATTTTGCCTTTTATTTCACTATCAGAAATAGTTACTTCACTCACTTCAAAATCATTATTAAATACAATTTTCCAGATATTGATTTCTTTGAATTTAACCGATGCAATCATACCTGTTAAATCAGGTAACCCATTCTGCACCTGAACCGATTGAACGATAATGTTTTCAAGTTCGATGCCAGATTTGAAAACAGACAGATGAACATTTCCTATTTTCAGATTGTAATCAACCGAGTTTTCATTAAATGCCGTTTGAATTTTTTTACGGATCAAGGGGTTAACAACAAAAGTTATTACAGCCATTATTACAAGAACAAAAGCAACTACCCCGAGTGAAATTTTCAAAATTATTTTCATAGTATTCCAATGATTACGGTATTAAATAAAATGCTTGTTTGATACTGAATCTTATCGTAAAAAACAACCTATTTTTTTAAGCGAAAGGTGCAGTAGTATTGTAAATACTGCGATTATAGGTTAATAATTAAGTGATTTTATCGATAGAGCACCGGTGCTGGCTTTCCGATTTCAAAATCACGAAAGCCAAAGTCGGATGTGTCAAATGAGTTTATTTTTGTGATATTATTGCCTATTCCTGGAATCGACGGGTAAAATGCGATAGAGATTTGGAAGGTATTTAATACCAGATTTTCGTTTCGGATTAATACACCAATGCCAATTTGAGAGTATAATTTACTGTTTCTAAATCCTGAAACTTTATCTCCAAGCATACCCATTGACCAAGTGAAATAGGGTCCAAAACGGAATCCTATAAAATCCCAGGGGGCATAAGATTGGGTTTGAAGTGTCAATAGCATTCGGTTGGTACCAAAGAGGGTCGGACTTCGAAATCCATCGAGACCAAATCCATCGTTAATTGTTAAGCTGTCGTGTACAAATCGATTGATGCCAATGGTGAGCTGTGGTTTGGCAAACTGCCTGATTTTCCAATTACTTAATTCAATTAATCCTGAATAATAATTTATCCCTGCTGTGATAACACCTTGTTCGATATGCTTTCCATTAAGAAATGTTCCAAGTTCGAGGTTTGTAATCAAGTAACCCCATGGATGATATTTACCAAAGGATACACGACTGCCCAGATAAATACGACCGTTATAGCTTTTATCCTGATAGCCGGCTGTAAGGCTGATAACCTTACCGACTGGCACATCTTCGGTAATTCCGAATTTGAAGATGTATTTTTCTTGCGCATATTTTCGTGTTGAGATACCAATACTTCCCAGAAAGAAATTTTCATTGGTATAAACATGTTGTGGATCTAAAGCTGCTATTGGATTTTCGAGATAGCGGACACGTAAAAATCGAAATGTGGAAATAAAATTAGTGGTACGGTAGTATTCCGAAATGCCTTTATATATTCGAATGGCGCTACCTGCCCAGTAATCCTGTGTATTGTATTTGAATCGTTGTGGAATAAAAACAATATTATTGGTAGATATAGAATCGTTTCGAAATTGATGAGAATAGCTGATACCCGCCGCCCACTTTGCCAGTGGGGAGAAGAATGGACGGTCGAATGCCACACTTCGTTTATTGTATTTATGCCCAACGATTCCGTAAAGTAAAGTCGAATTGATGTAAGTGTTTTTTATGTTTGGGATAAAGTAGTGTGCTTTATAAGCATTGGTTCCTTGGTTGTAATCTCGGGAATAAACATTTTGAAATTCATGTCCATAGCCTAAAAAATTCTTATCGGTTAAATTAATCGTAGTACCTAACGCCGACATAGAACCTTTGGGAATAATGCTCCAAATATCCAAAACACGTATGAAAATATCAACCGAGTCGCTATTTCGGGATGCTGTTTTTACGTAAAACGAAACGTCGCGAACGAAATCCATTTTGCGAACTAAACGTTCCGATTCCTTGACGCTAAGCGCATCAAAAGGTTGATTCTTATGAATTAGTAAAAGGTTTTGTATGGTTATATCCTGAGTCTTAACATGCAATTTATTTCCAGTTTTCTGTATAAAGCTTCGAGCTACAGATGTGGTATCTTCAATGGAATAGCCGAACGGATCGAGCGTTTCAATATGAATGTGTCTGATTGTTTTTCCTTCGAAACTGCTATATGGTTTTTGAATTAATTTCTTGTATTTTCTCTTTTTTGATGAGCCTTGTTTCGTGGGTTTAAAAATCAACTTATAAATGAATTTAGTAAAATTGCTTTTATCTGAAAACTCTTCAATGTCCTCATACACTTGAGTTGAATCCTGTTTTACGACTGGTTTTTGTGCAAATGTAAAGTTGCATAACAGGATTAAAACAATGAAAAGTAAAAATGTATGTTTGGTGCGTGATTGCATCTCTAATTCAAATGTATTCCTAGGTTCGGCGTAGGCTTTGCCTGCGTCGTATTATTATAGCAAGCTTTGCCTGCATTGTGAAATTAAGGCAATTCCTATTCGAATAGTTTCGACTCAGGTATAACCTAAGCCAAACGTAGCCAATGCACTATTTCTGTTCTTCCTCCTTTTTCAAAGCCTCTTCCTTTTTCTTTTCCGCTTGTTTTTCTTTCCTATTAAAATAACCTCTCAGCAAAAAATTGTGTTTAGCTGCTTCCATGTTTTGATCTAAACTTTTAGAACCTTTCTTTAGATTGACAATGGTCTGAGTTAAATTTTCTGCAATGGTTGAATCCTGAATTAAACGCCCTAGAGTGCCTGTTCCGCTGTTAATTTTGGTCATAATTTCGGCTAGTTGCTCTGTAATAACTTCAGCATTAACAGCAGTTACGGCCAGACTGGCCATGATGGCATCTGTTTCAACCGGCTCTGTTGAATCAAGTTGTTGGCCTTCTTTTGCCAAAGGAGCGCCGTCGCTGCCTTGAGTAATAATAATAAGCCTATCGCCAATTATACCTTCTGATCCAATGGCTACTTCGCAATCCTCTTTGATAAATTGTTTAACATCTTTACGGATCAGCATATCAACCTGAACCGTTGAGTCGTTGATGATATGGATGTTGTCAACAGTTCCCACATTTATTCCAGAGAACCGTACGTTGTTGCCTACCTGTAAGCCGCTGATGTTGTAGAACTGGGATGTTAATTTAAAAACAGGATTAAACAAGTTTTTTTGTTTCCCGATAATAAAAATCACCAGTACAAAAAGTGCCAATCCTCCTGCTACAAACAGTCCCAATCTTATTTTGAAACGTTGTGTATGTGTGTCCATGATTTATGTTGTGTTAAGTATCTAATAATTAATTAAAAAATGATTGGATTAACGAATCGTCTGAGTTTTTAAAATCGGGAATGGTACCCTCTTTATACACTTCGCCATTGCTGAGCATAATAATCCGATCGGCTGTATGAAGCGCGCATTTAATATCGTGAGTAATTATGATGGATGATGTTTTATACTTCTTCTGAACGTCGTTGATGAGCGAGCTAATTTCATCGGATGTAACAGGATCGAGGCCGGTGGTGGGTTCGTCGTAGAGCAAAATCTGTGGATCAACCACAATGGTACGAGCTAAACTAATGCGTTTGCGCATTCCTCCCGAAAGCTGCGATGGCATTTTATTCAAGGCATCGGCCAATCCCACATTTTCCAAGACCTCGTTAATTTTCTCTGCCATCTCTTTTTTAGTTAAATTTTTTCTGATGCGGCGTAATGGGAATTCAAGATTTTCTTTTACAGTCATTGAGTCGTACAGCGCGCCACTTTGAAACAGAAACCCCATTTTTTGTCGTATAGCAGCAAGTTCTGAGGTATTTAATTCGGTTATGCTCTTGTCGAAAACCTCAATTTTCCCAGCATCAGGAACAAGCAACCTGACAATACATTTGATCAGTACCGATTTCCCTGAGCCAGACTTTCCTAGCACCACCAGGTTTTCTCCTTTATGGAGTTGCAGCGACACATCTTTCAGAACCTGTTGCTCACCAAAAGCCTTTTGCAGGTTACTGATCTTGATAACAGGCTCATTCTTGGTTGCTTTAACTGCCTCATTATTGGGCGTTTTTGTTTGAGTTGAGTTCATTATACTAACATATCAGTGATTTGTACTGCAATCATATCAACAACTAATACCAAAAGCGAAGCCAATACAACAGCCGAATTTGCTGCTGTACCAACACTTTCAGTTCCACGTCCGGCATGATAGCCTTTGTAGGTTCCAACCAGTCCAATAACCGCTCCGAAGAAAAACGATTTTGTTACGGCTGGAAGAAAATCGAGAAAATCAATGGGGCTGAATGCCTGAGAAAAAAAGAGTACAAACGACACATCACCTTTTATATTTGCAGCGACCCAACTGCCCATGATTCCGAATCCATCGGCGTATAAAATTAGTAGCGGTATCATAAGTGTAGCAGCCAACACACGAGTAACCACCAAAAAACGAATGGGGTTAGTTGATGATACTTCCATTGCTTCAATCTGTTCGGTTACTTTCATCGAACCCAGTTCAGCTCCCATGCCTGAACCAATTTTTCCGGCACAAATTAGCGCAGTAATCACAGGCCCCATTTCACGTATCAACGATAAAGCCACCATTCCGGGTAGCATGGAGACTGCTCCAAAATCTACCAATACCGGGCGCGACTGGATGGTAAGTACCAATCCCATAATGGTTCCAGTAACGGTAACCAGTGCTAGCGTTTTGTATCCAATTTGGAAGCACTGTCGCAGGAATTCCTTGAACTCAAAATCTTTTGAAAATGTTTCTTTTATTACTGCTATCAAAAAAAGGACAACATCGGCTACGTCAGCAAAAAAATGACTAACCACTTTACTGCTTTCAAGTGTTTTCTCACTGAGAGTTACGATCGATTTCGTTGTCGCATTTTTTACTTTGGGGATATGAAATTTTTTCTTCATTGTTTAAGTATGTGATTTGCCATGCAACTAGTTAAGATTTGATTTAACTAAAAACAGCCTGTTCGTGAACTCAATTATGCAATATAAAGATGAGGATTTTTATACTGATAAGTGTTACACAATTTTGGTGAAGTGTTACATTATTCACACATATAAACATCGGGTAATGATACCGCACTTATACATCGAGCAGGAGAAGGCCATGTGGGTAGTAGCATCGTTTCATCTTGATTTTTTTGTTACTTTTTGTATTAAGACAAAAAGTAAGGAGATTCAACTCGCACTAGATATTTTAATACTTAAGGTCTGCGGAAAAACTTAAGCAGCTTTATTTTCTAATTTTCCCGTAGGGAATTAATATCAATAGAGAATCATGTACGATTGATTGTTTTGCCCGTAGGGCATTAACATTCATGCAT